>JAAYUA010000124.1 GCA_012517935.1 Acetobacter sp.
GACCTTGCGGTGGCGTGGTGACGGGATTGCCGAATTGCGAGATGTTGCGGGGAAACCCGTTGCTGATCGCACTGCGGCTGAAGCTCTGGTCAACCGTGTTCTGAGTGTTTCACGTGAAGCACTTCCAGAGGCTGGTGAGGACGAGTTTTATCACACTGATCTTCTGGGCCTGATGGCTTTTGAAAATGGTGTGGAAGCCGGTCGCATTGTCATGGTTCATGATTATGGTGGTGGAGCCAGTCTGGAGCTCGAGTCGGGACTTCTTGTGCCGTTCACAAAGCTCTGCGTGCCTGAGATCGACTTCGAAAACGGATGTGTGACCATCATACGTCCGGAAGAAGTGGTCGGTGATGAGGCGCATGATCCTGCTGCGCGTCGCGATGCGACGGAAGGCATGGCCGGATGAGCTGGAAGGCGACTGTTGTGACGCTGTTTCCGGAGATGTTTCCGGGGCCTCTGGGTCAGTCTCTGGCTGGTCGGGCTCTGGAGAAAGATCTCTGGAATTGTGAGACGAAGGACATGCGTTCTTTTGGCCTCGGGCGTCACAATGCGGTGGATGACACGCCGTTTGGCGGTGGTGCCGGGATGGTGATGCGTCCGGATGTGGTTGATGCGGCTCTTGCCAGTGTCGATCATGCGGAGAGCCTTCCCGTTATCTATCTGACGCCACGGGGTCGTCCCCTGGCTCAGGCAGATGTCCGTCGTTACGTCGCGGGTCCGGGCGTGGTTCTGCTGTGCGGCAGGTATGAAGGCGTTGATGAACGCGTTCTTCAGGCCCGTGCAGTCGAACAGGTCTCGATCGGGGATTACATCCTTTCGGGCGGGGAGCTGGCGGCGCTTGTTCTTCTTGATGCCTGTGTCCGGTTGCTGCCGGGCGTCATGGGATCGGCGGAAAGTGGCGAGGAAGAAAGTTTTTCTGGCGGGTTGCTTGAATACCCGCATTACACCCGCCCTGCTGAATGGCAGGGACGCGTCGTGCCGGAGGTCCTGCTCTCCGGAAACCATGCAGCGATTGCAGCGTGGCGGCGTGAACAATCGGAGATGGCGACGCGTGAGCGTCGACCGGATCTTTGGGCGGCTTATGATGCCCATCTGAACAGGAACATGGTTGCGGGTGGTGATCTGTCCACTTCTCGCAGGCACTGAGATACAGGATCAGGAAGGACTTAAGAGTTATGAACATTATCCAGCAGTATGAAGCGGACGAAATCGCCCGCCTGACCGCCCTTCGCGCCGTTCCGGAATTCCAGGCTGGTGACTCCGTGCGCGTGTCCGTCCGAGTGAAGGAAGGTGAGCGTGAGCGTCTTCAGGCTTATGAAGGTGTTGTCATCGCCCGTTCCAACAAGGGTCTGAACAGCAACTTCACGGTTCGCAAGATTTCCAACGGTGAAGGCGTGGAGCGTATTTTCCCGCTCTATGCTCCGACCATTGCTGAAATCAAGGTTGTTCGTCGCGGTCGCGTCCGTCGTGCGAAGCTGTATTACCTGCGTGGTCGCAGTGGTAAGTCAGCACGTATCGCAGAGCGTGCGCGCGAGGTTCCCAAGGCCGCAGCAGCAGGCTGAAATCCTTTCTGCTCTGCTCCCGTTCTGTCGGGAAGCTGAGAAAGAGATGATGATGCAAAGGCCGCTGCCCGGAAGGGAGCGGCCTTTGTGCTATGATACGGTCCGTCTGTCCGTCTGGCGTCATTTTGGGTCGCCAGTGAAATGGCCCGTTCGGTATTTATGGCCGTTCGGTATGCAGTATCCGGGAGAGAAACATATCCGGAGTCTCCGCAGCGTCCCGGCATGCGGGAGAGAAGACCTCCGGTCTTGGGATAAAGAACGATGGCGCCACGCACCCTGTATGATAAAATCTGGGACAGTCATGTGGTTGATACGCTCGCGGATGGTACGGCGATCCTCTATATCGACCGTCACCTTGTCCATGAAGTGACCAGCCCGCAGGCTTTTGAAGGGTTGCGTATGGCAGGGCGTCGTTTGCGCCATCCAGAGGCGACGATTGCGGTTGTGGATCATAACGTTCCCACGTCAGATCGCACACAGCCGATCGAAGAGCCGGAAAGCCGCAATCAGGTTGAAACACTGGAGCGGAATGTCCGCGAGTTTGATGTTCCCTATTTCCCGCTGCTTTCCGCCAATCAGGGCATTGTTCATGTCGTGGGGCCGGAGCAGGGCATTACGCTGCCGGGCATGACCATCGTTTGCGGTGATTCACACACCTCGACGCATGGTGCCTTTGGTTCTCTGGCATTTGGCATCGGCACATCCGAAGTCGAGCATGTGATGGCGACGCAGACCATTTTGCAGAACCGCGCGAAAAACATGAAGATCGTGGTCGAGGGACAACTGGCTCCCGGTGTGACGGCGAAAGACGTTGTGCTTGCGATTATCGGCCGGATTGGAACAGCCGGTGGCACGGGACATGTGATTGAATTCGCAGGTTCCGCCATTCGGGGGCTCGATATGGCCGGACGCATGACGGTCTGTAACATGGCGATCGAAGCTGGCGCCCGTGCGGGCCTGGTTGCTCCGGACGAGACGACCTTTGAATATGTGAAGGGCCGTCCTTATGCCCCGAAGGGTGCGGATTTTGATGCCGCAGTTGTCTGGTGGCGGAGTCTGGTGGCAGACGAAGGTGCACATTACGACACTGTGGTCGAAATGCGTGCTGAAGAGATCGAGCCATGTCTGACGTGGGGAACCAGCCCGGAGACCGTGATTTCCATTCGTGGGCAAGTGCCGGACCCGGCTCAGGAAGCAGACGAGGCGAAGCGTGCTCAATTAACCCGTATGCTCGATTATATGGGACTTGAAGCAGGACAGAACATTGCGGGCACGCCGGTTGATGTGGTGTTCATCGGTTCATGCACCAACAGTCGGATTGAGGATTTGCGTGCTGCTGCTGCCGTTGCCGCAGGTCGCAAAGTCGTTGGGACTGTGCGTGCGATGATCGTGCCGGGGTCGGGGAACGTGAAGAAGCAGGCTGAGGATGAGGGGCTGGATCGCATTTTCCTTGATGCCGGCTTTGAATGGCGTGAGGCTGGATGCTCGATGTGTCTGGGGATGAATCCTGATCGTCTGACGCCAGGGCAGAGATGTGCTTCGACTTCGAACCGTAACTTTGAGGGACGTCAGGGACCGGGAGGACGCACGCATCTGGTTTCTCCGGCAATGGCCGCTGCTGCTGCCGTGACGGGCGTTCTGACCGATGCGCGTGAACTGGTCTGAGGAAAGAGGGCAATGGAAAAATTTACGGTTCTGACGTCGATTGCTGCTCCTCTTCCGGAAGCGAATATTGATACAGATAAGATCATACCAGCGCGTTTTCTTAAGACGACGAAGCGGACAGGGTTGGGTAAGCATGCTTTTGATGGCATGCGTTATCTTGCCGATGGATCTGAAAATCCTGATTTTGTGTTGAACAGATCGCCATATCGTCAGGCTGGCATTCTGATCACGCATGAGAATTTCGGATGTGGGTCATCACGTGAGCATGCACCATGGGCATTGCTTGATTTTGGTATCCGTTGCGTGATCGCACCGTCTTTTGCTGATATTTTTTATAATAACAGCTTCAAGAACGGGATTTTGCCGATCCGGTTGCCGCGTGAGATTTGCGACGAACTGATGGATGATGCGCGTCAGGGGGCGAACAGCCGGATCACGATTGATCTGGAAAGACAGGTCGTCATTCGCCCGGATGGCAGCGAGATCGCATTTGAGGTCGATCCATTGCGCCGTCATATGTTGCTGGAAGGGCTGGATGATATCGGCCAGACATTGCAGCGTGAAAGTGCGATCGAGGCGTTTGAAGACAAGCGACGCCAGACAGCACCGTGGATGCCTTCCATTTCTGTTGACTGAATATAAACATTGATAGCGCGGAAAGTTATTCGGAATTATCTGGATAATTTTCTGCGTTTTTAAGTAAATAAATCAAAAATATTAATTTTATTATAAAAATTACAATAATAACAAATAAAATATTACGTTAACAACTAACAGAAGAAATATAAAAATATATTTAAAAACATTCTGATGCCGATATTCGCATCTGTGCAATATTTTGTCGCTTATCATTCATGGTCGATCCGTTTTAAAGAGTTATATGCCTTCGTAACTCAGAGATGTTGTGTGTCGTAACGGAGACCAGATGAACGATGCCCCGCGTGTCACATCCCGGATCAACATATAAGCGGATCGGGAGATTTTCCTTCTGTGGGGCATCTGGAGCCGCTTATCGGCGGTGTGATTTATCGGAAAGTGCCGGAGTATGGAGTTCGACAGGCATCGTTGAGAACAGACGATTATCCCGCCCCCGGATGTTCAGATGATTTCGCTTAAATATCGATTTTTCACTCCAATGAAGGAAATAACTGTGACGAAAACCCAAAGTGCCAGCAACGTATTTTCAGGGGCACGGGTATCGTCAGCTCTCCATGGGCTGATCGGGAGAGGCTTCATTGGAAAAGGAGTTTCCGGACTCTGGCTGTTCCTTCCATTTCTGTTCCACAGCAATCCGATCCTTGCCGCAGAAGTCTGGCCATCAGAGCCTGTCATGATCGCGCCGGAAGCTTTCAAGAGTGAAAACATAAGCGCTGCCATTGTCAGAAAAGGATCATTGGCGCCGCATGTTGATGTGCAGGCTTATATTTCTGCGGATTTGCGTCGCGTGCATCGGATACGGCCGGTCGGTTCCGGACGTGTGCGAGAGGTGATGGTGACGCCGGGTGATATCGTCCGCAAAGGGCAGATACTTCTGGTTTATGACAATTTCAGTCTGAGCGATGAAAAGCAGCGTCTCCTGACGGCCGAGGCGGCTTTGCGGCAGGCAAAGGCGACCGAGCGTGAGGCGGCGCTTGCGGAGCATCGGGCCAGCGTGTTGCGTGGTGGTGTCGTATCGGCAGGAGAGGTTGAGCGACGCAGGGCACGGCTTCAGGATGCGCGATCTCTGGTTGCGCAGCAGGAAGCTACGTTACAGAATGCCCGTGAACGGATGGCCCGTTTCACTTCCACGACGGAAAAAACAAACGGCATTGTGTCATCGGTGGTTTCTCCAGTCGATGGTGTTGTGCGGAACGTCAATATTGTTTCCGGGGAAGATCTGGTGAATGGACCTGCGGCCCCCGTCGAAGTCGACGATCTGTCGCATGTCTGGGTCATTTCTCAGGTTCCCGACAGGGAGGCTTCTCTGCTTGATGTCGGAGACATGCAGCATACCTGGGTGGGTGCAATCGACGGCAATCCCGTCGTGTCACATGTGGATGTGATCGAAGGCGGGGTTGATCCCGGAACGCGGCGTGTTCTGGCGCGCAGTCTGATTCCGAATCCTGAAGACATGCTGCGACCGGGGAAACTGGTGAGAAGCCGGATTTTCGCGGGACAAGCTGTGTCGGGTGTGATCGTGCCTTCTTCTGCCCTTCAGACCATTGATGGCAAGGACTGTGTGTTTGTTCGTGTCGGTCCAGAGAAATGGGCGGCAAGGCAGGTGACGACAGGCCCGTCCCAGGATGGGAAGACTGTCATTACAGAAGGTCTGAAAGATGGCGAAACCATCATTGTCACAGGCAGCTACGTTCTGAAGTCACAGGCGCTGCTTAAACCGTCGCAGCCGGGCAAGGGCAGTGCTCCGGAATGAAACTGATCCTTGCTTTGCTGCGTGGTCGGCGTGTCGTCATGGGCGGTGTCCTGCTTTTGATGATCGCAGGTATTATCGATCTGCATTCACTGGCGGTTGAACCCGTCCCTGATATTTCGCCGCGTCAGGTTCTGGTGACAATCAGCGTGCCAGGTCTGCCGACTGAAGAGGTTGAGCGACTTGTGACGCTCCCTGTGGAAAACGTGATGTCGGGTGTCATCGGGCTTGAAGACATGAGGTCCGTGTCACGCACAGGTGTGGCCGTTCTCTATCTTGGCTTTGGTGAAAACACCAATATCTATCGTGACCGTGATCTGGTCTCTCAGCGTATAGACGAGGCGAAAAAGCTTATCCCGATCAGGGGAGCTTCCATTTCAATGGGACCCATGGCGACCGGCATGGGTGAGATGATGCATCTCCAGATCAAGGGGAGGGGGCAGTCGCTTGCGGCCCTGAACCGCATCATGAACTGGAGTGTTGTTCCAAGATTGCGTCTTGTTCCCGGCGTGGTTGATGTCAATGTTAATGGCGGTGCGTCTGAGACGTGGGAAGTCGAGCTGAATCCACTTGCTTTACGCCAATATGGCATTTCTGTTGCCGATGTTTTTCGTGCGGTTGATCGCGGGAATGAGGTCGCTGGTGGTGCATGGATCGAGCAGAATGACGAACAGCACATCATTGTCGGGCGTTCGCTGATCGATAATCTGGCCGAATTCGGGGCCATTCAGGTGCGTAGTGGTCCAAATGGTGAAGGGGTCCATTTGCGTGATCTTGGAACCATTCATGAAGGACGCCTTCCAAGACTTGGGGCTGTGACACGTGATGGACAGGGTGAAATCGTCAATGCGGTCGTGTTGCTGCAGGATGGGGCAAATGCGCGTGAAACGCTGAGCCGGATTACTGCCGCCCTGCCGAAAATTCAGCGTTCTCTGCCGGAAGGTGTGACGCTGGAGCCGTATTACAGTCGTGGAACATTGACGAATGTCACGATTGCGACGGTTCGTGAAAACATGCTTATGGGTGCAGCACTTGTTCTGTTTGTGCTTCTGATCGTGATTGGTGACTGGCGTGCTTCGCTGGTGATCATTTCGGTCATTCCTTTCTCCCTGCTGTGTGCCATGGTTGGCATGAACCATCTGGGAATTTCGGCAAATCTGTTGAGTCTGGGCGCAATCGACTTCGGAATGATTGTTGATAGTGCTCTGGTTATTGTGGAAAGCGTTCTCAGCCGGCGTCCAGTGCCGGGTGTCTCCTTCGAGATGGGCATTGCGGAAACTGTGGCCCTTGTGGCGCGTCCCGTTACGTTTGCAATCCTGATTATCATTCTGGTTTATTTGCCGATTTTGACACTTCAGGGTGTTGAAGGCCGTATGTTCCGCCCGATGGCGGAGACCGTCATCCTTGGTCTTCTGGCGTCTTTGGCTTTTGCTCTGGTGTGCATTCCGTCATTATGTCTGATGGTGCTCAAGCCGCCTCAGGATCATGGCGAGGAGGCGGAACACCACGAGAGCGAAAAAGATCCGCATGACACACGGGTCATTGCGTTCCTCCGCCGTGGTTTTCTGCCAGCTTCCCGTTATTGCATTGAGAATACAGGCCGTGTGACGTTGATTGCCTGTGGAATCTTTATTGGATCCGTCTGGATGGCTGCGCATTTGGGTGGTGAGTTTATTCCACAATTACAGGAAGGTGATCTGGTCGTAACATCCACGCGTCTGCCGGGCATTTCTCTGGATGCCTCGGTTCGTGCTGTAACCGCGATCGAAAAAACACTGAAACAGTTCCCGGAAATTCGATCCGTCGTCAGTAATACAGGAACAGCAGCGATACCGACTGATCCACAGGGAGGTGAACAGACCGATACTTATATTTTCCTGAAGCCTGGATCAGAATGGCAGACAGCCTCGACGCAGGAAGGGCTGGTCAGCGCATTCAATGCCGCTTTGGAAAAAAATAATCCCGGTTCCCTGCTGAACTGGAGCCAACCGATCCAGATGCGTATGGATGATATGCTGTCCGGTGTTCGCTCCCAGATTGCCATTGGAATTTATGGTCCTGATGTTCAGGAGCTTTCCAGACTGGCGGATGATGTTGTCAAAGCAGTCAATGCAATTCCCGGAGCCGCGGATGTGGCGCCGCAGGATGTGGGGACCATTCCCTATCTGCATATCGATGTGAACCGGGCGGCCGTTGCGCGTCTGAATGTTCCAACAGATGAAGTGCTGGATACGGTTGAAGCGTTGGGAGGGCATGTCGGACCTCCGGTTTTCTCTGGAGATGCCTTGATTCCGACGGAGGTTCGGATTGAGCCGACATCACGTGATACGTTGGAACGTCTGAAGCAGTTGCCAGTTCTGACGGTCAACAGGCACATGGTCGATCTGTCTCAGGTTACGAATATGTCGCTTGATACGGGACCTGCCGTGATCCGTCATAATCAGGGTGAACGTCGCATGATGGTGCAGGCGAATGTGCGTGGTCGTGATCTGAGCTCTTTCGTTCAGGCTGCGCAGTTGGCTGTCAAAAAAAATGTGAAACTGCCAAATGGTTATCGGATCGAGTGGGGTGGCCAGTTCCGCAATCTTCAGACTGCTGTTGCGCGTCTGGAAGTTGTCGTTCCCATAACGCTGTTTCTTATCTTCCTTCTTCTTATCCTTGCTCTTGGAGACATCTGGCTGGCAGGTCTGGTATTTGTGAATCTGCCTTTCGCAGCGACCGGGGGCATTATTGCCCTGTGGTTGCGCGGCATGCCGTTCAGCATTTCGGCCGGTATCGGATTTATCGCGTTGTTCGGCGTTGCGACACTCAACGGTGTGGTTCTGGTTTCATGGGTGAAAGAAAAGCGGCGTCAGGGATATGATGCTTTCGAAGCGGCAGTGCTCGCAGCCCGAGAGCGTTTCCGGCCTGTGATGGCGACGGCTTCTGTTGCCTGTCTGGGCTTTTTTCCGATGGCGTTTTCCATGAGTGAGGGAGCGGAAGTTGAAAAACCGTTGGCGACGGTGGTGATCGGTGGCCTTGTGTCTTGCACTATTCTAACGCTTCTGGTTCTGCCTTCTCTTTATATCAAGCTGAGTCGCTGGAGAGAAAAGCGTGCTTCGGTGTAATAATTTCGGAATAGTGTTGAAAGCGTAATATGTTTACGAAAAGAGTCTTTTTTTCTCAGGCTCTTTTTTTGTTGTGCGGAGATTTGAAAAGTCTTCCAGTCTCAATCAAATAACCATCAGATGAGGGTCGCTCGGGAGTAGCTGCCTTCATCTGAGACATATCAAACATAAAAAATACTACCCATAGGCAAACATCATTTACGTAGCTGATAACTCATATTTTTTCTGGAGAAGCCAGATATGCTGCTAAGAGAGGAAGCGTCCGTCTGGGTTGCGCTGGTTCAGAATGAAGAAGGCAGCCGTTCAGGAACAGTAATCTCCAACACGACCTGAGCTCAACGCATATCAATGTTCTATAACGCAATGAGGTCTAATCATGTCGCTCTTCAAAGGTCTTTCCGCTTTTCCAATTACCCCTGCGAATGAACATGGCGTTGTGGAGACGACAGGTGTCATGCATCTGACGGCGTATCTATCGAGCAGCGGTGTGGATTCCATTGGCCTGTTAGGAAGCACCGGAACCTATGCTTATCTGAACCGCACCGAGCGATGCCGCGCTGTCCGCGCCGCCGTCAAAACGGTCGGAGGGAAAACACCGCTGATCGTGGGTATTGGTACGTTACGCACTGACGACGCCCAGAACCTTGCACGTGATGCTGAGGCCGAGGGCGCGGACGGACTGCTGATGGCTCCTGTATCCTATACGTCCTTGACGCAGGAAGAAGTCTATCAGCATTACAAAGCAGTGGCCGAGGTCACGTCCCTGCCGCTCTGTATCTACAACAACCCCAGCACAACCCATTTCCGCTTCAGCCGCGAACTTCTTGAACTACTGGCAGACGTTCCCAATATCACCGCCGTAAAAATGCCAGCTCCGGCAGAAGGCGCGGTCTTACAGGAATTAACTGAGCTGCGGGATAGTTCTGTTGGAAAGCTTGCCATCGGCTACAGCGGAGACTGGATTGCGGCCGAGGCTCTCCTGGCTGGATGTGATGGCTGGTTTAGCGTTCTGGCGGGTTTCCTGCCTAAACTAGCCAAGGCAATAGTGGCCGCCGCATATGAGGGGGATGCTCATACCGTAAATCGGTATCAGCAGGCGTTGGAGCCGATGTGGGCGCTTTTTCGAGAGTTTGGAAGCTTGCGCGTGGCTTATACCGCCGTCAATCTTCTGGGACTCTCCAGCGCTCAGCCCCCTCGACCAGTTCTGCCGTTAACGCCTGAGAACCAGCAACGCGTTGGCATTGCCCTCAAAGCATGTAACGAGATACAGGATGCATCATGATCTTGCCCATATCAATTTTTACGCAAAAATAGGAAATTTATCAGAATTAAGGGGATGAAATGATTTGGCTGTTTGTATTTTGGTCTCAGCAAGAATGTAGAGCACATTCGTTTTTTAGGTGAAGAGTAAGATCACTTAATAACTTACTCTTCACTCTTGGTATGACCCAGTAGAGATCGACAGCCAGGCGATGACCGGGAATGATCTCGATCAGATTACCCTGAGACAGATACTTGTCTACGAGGGCAAGTGGCTGCACTCCCCATCCAACACTGTTGAGTGTAAAATCAAGGAAGCCTTGCGTAGAGGGAATATAATGTATTCGCTGAGATAGCACTGTCTTGTGCAGCGCGTACAACCACCGCGCCTCCAGGCCATCATCTCGGTTAAAGCATATGCAAGGTGCATCCTGAAATTCGTTCGCGGTGCCGCCGTTACTGAAATATCTCGCTATAAAATCGGGCGTAGCACAGGCAACATACGGCATTGTCCCTAACTGGACAAACCTGCATCCAGGAACCGGCTCTGTCTGGGCCGTGACTGCGGCTATGACCTCTCCTGAACGTAGACGATCAGCTGTACAGGTCTCATCCTCGACAAGAAGGTCCAGACAAATTCCTGCTTCTTTAGCAAAGCGCGAGATAGCTCCTGGAAACCATGTTGCAAGACTATCAGCGTTTACGGCAATTCTCAGAGTAATCTCAGGTGGAGACAAGAGCCCTGACGCAAGGGAAAGATGAGGAATTTCCGCTTCGAGCAGATGAACTCTGTCCAGATGAGTTACTAGGACCTGTCCAAGGTCTGTCGGCCTGCATGGCTGCCCCCGGATAATCAGAAGAGCACCCAGCCGGTCTTCGTATCCTCTGACGCGTTGAGACACTGCGGAGGCCGTAATGTTTAATTTCCTGGCGGCCCCGTCAAAGGAGCCTTCCCGGATGACCGCCAAAAGAGCGTTATAATCCAGCATCAATAAAGAATTGCTTCATCAGGATAAGAAAAACAAGTTTTCCTTTTTGGAAGGCACTTCGTAAGGAGGCTGAATGATGTCTTTCATTGCCAGCTTTTTTTCCGGATTTGCGCTTTCTGCTTCACTGATTATCGCTATCGGTGCTCAAAATCTGTTCGTTCTGCGACAGGGCTTGAAGAAAGAGCATGTCGGTCCTGTAGTCCTTTTTTGCAGCGTCTCCGATGCGATCCTGATTATCGCAGGGGTGAGTGGAATGGGGGCTTTGCTAGGGGCGCTTCCACAAGTCGCGAAAGGCTTTATGCTCATTGGTGCTGGGTTTCTATTTTGGTATGGGCTGAGAACTCTACAACAAGCCACGCAGTCAGAGAGCATGACAGTCACTCAAGGCGCTTCTGTCTCTCTGCCGAAAGCATTGGTCTCAGTGGCAGCATTCACTTGGCTCAATCCGCATGTCTATCTTGATACAGTTCTCTTGATGGGCACAGCTTCAACAGCGCAGCCACTTCCCCTCAGACCCTTTTTTGCAGCTGGGGCGGCCTCTGCCAGTTTTCTATGGTTTGGAGCGTTAGGATATGGTGCACGTTTTTTGCAGCCGCTGTTTGCTACGCCAAAATCCTGGAAGATTCTTGATGTTGTTATCGGATGTGTGATGCTTTTCCTCGCAATCCTTTTGCTACGGCAGGGTCTCTAAATTTTCTTAGAATATAGGAATATTTCAATGTACTGGATTGCTCTTGTTGTTGCCGGTGTCTTCGAGGTAATCTGGGCCTCTGCCATGAAACAGTCAGAAGGATTTTCAAAGTTCTGGCCTTCTGTGATCACGCTTGTAGGGATGCTGATCAGCTTCGGCCTTCTTTCTCTGGCTATGAAGTCGTTGCCTCTGGGAACGGCCTACACTGTTTGGACAGGAATAGGCGCAATCGGAGCATTTTTGGTTGGGATAGTTATCCTAGGGGAAGCGTTCACGCTGACCAGAGCTTTAGCTGCAATTTTCATAGTTTGTGGCCTTATCTTAATGAAAATGTCTAATCACGAATAATGCGCTTGATCATCAAGACGTTGAAATCGATGACTGAAAGTTTTCTTTCGGTAATGTATCTGCTTTGCTAGCCGTGTTGTCCAAAAGAAACCCTTCTGCTCCCCCCTTAACCACATGCAAAGTAGACATCGCAAGATTGGATACGCGTGATCGACCCAAGCCTTATAGCTTCCCTCGCTTCTTCGCTGAGAAAGTATCTATAATTGGCATTTACTTTTTTACCTCGTGATAGGGTTTGTTGGTCGAACGCGAAAAAATTATTTGCATAGTTATAGATGATATCAATGAATATTTCCGATTTTATATAGATAATCTTAGCCGTATTGAGTGATTCAGCCGCGTCAAGACCGATGTGCCAATGAAGACTTTACGATCTGCAATCTGCATCCGAACTTCTGAGATAGAACATGTCACGATGAGGATCGAATTCGTTCATTTAGTTTTTAGACGGAATACTAAGATGACCTATTGTGCAGCAGAGTGTGAGGAATCAACATTCCCATAACA
>JAAYUA010000016.1 GCA_012517935.1 Acetobacter sp.
GTTTGCCGTTTCCACGCTTGCGTGATGACCCGGACTTCATCGCACGTCGGCGCGAGATTCTGATCGCGCTTGGACACGGCGAGGAATTCGCACGGTGAACAGCTTCCCATTGCGCGGCTTCCAGTCGCCGATCCGATGTCGGCTGTCCCTCAGGTGGAAATAAGAGTGAACAAAACGAAGATATTACGAACAGGATAAATTATGCCTTATCAGGACAAGAACCGTTACGACACGATGAAGAATGTGGTGACGAAATCACTGGCTACTCTACTGTTGGGCTCCGTATCGTTTGAAAGTTTCAACATCGCGCGGGCTCAATCGGCGGATATGAGTGAGATGATGAGCGGTCACCACCATCATCATACAATGAACATGCCCCCAGCGAAGTCCGTAGTGCAGAAATCTGCTGCCGTGATATCCTCGGACAAAACCGGGACAACGGCGCATACGGCGAAAGCCGCAAACGCTGATGATGACGATATGGGCGACATGTATATGGGGGGTGCCAGTGCGTCGGACGCGGAGCAGCTGCACGTGACGGCTTCCCGTGTGGCGCCGATCCGTCGGGCCGGTGCGCGGCTACTTTCGATTCCTGGTGGAACCAACATCATCGATTCGAAGATGGTGTTGAAACAACGCAACGCGACATCCGCCGATCTGTTGAGCTATCAGCCCGGCGTGTATGCACAGGCCCCAGCGGGCTCGGACGATCTCCGCCTGTCCATCCGCGGATCCGGCCTTCAGGTTGGATCGAACGCGACGCGTGCTGGCGTCATCGTGCTGTTCGACGACCTGCCGGCCACCACGCCCATCGGTTCGTTCAATGAACTCATGGAGCCTCTTGGTATCCAGTATACGGAGGTCCTGCGTGGCGGTAACGGGCTCGATAAAGGCTCGCTCCAGCTTGGTGGCCTCATCAATTTCCATAGTTTCACAGGATATGACGCCAAGACCTATCAGGCTCGCGTTGAAGCCGGCAGCTTCGGCTATGTGAAGGAACAGCTGTCCTCCGGCAAGGTTATCGGTAAATCGGATTATTATATCAGTGTCACAAATTCGTACCGTTCCGGCTATCAGGACCAGACGAAAGCGACGTCATTCGGTATTAATTTCAACTATGGGTATCGTTTCAACAATTCGGTCGATACGCGTTTCTTTTTCCGTTATCGCCAGACCTACGAAGGCAATCCCTACTATCTGACGCGTGCTCAGGTCAGGGAAAATCCGAAGCAGGCTCAATATCCCTACAATACTTGGGGAACCTACACGATCGAGCCAGGAACGAAGTATTTTGGAAATCGGACGACTGTCCGTATCGACGATGCCTCTCGCATTGTGATCGGTGCCACCTATATTGATGCGCCGATGGATCATCAGTTGGGCAACACCTCGTCGATCTATAATATCTTCTATCTTAGCGGCGTCATAAACTATACACGCAACGACACGATACTGGGGCATAAATCCGAGACGACCGCTGGTATTTATGCGACTGGCGATCTGCCGGGAAGCAACTTCTTGAACCGGGTTCGACGCCAGGCCGCCTATCCCGACGTGCCAGTGGGCACGCTATTGACCAAGCAGAAGCTGGGCGGCAGCAGTACGCTGTTCCATATCAGCAATAACACAGAAATTTTCAAGAATTTCTGGCTGACGGCCGGAGGAGGGCTGAGCTACGATCCGCGTTCAGGGTCAGTGGTCTACCCAGTTCAGAACCATTTCAGCACAACGCCGCTGAATTTTGCGCCGCGCGGGGGCTTCCGCTATCAGTTCACGCCGGATATCCGGATTTACGGCAATGTAAGCCGCAGCGTTCAGTCCGCGCAGGACTGGCAGTTCCTTTCCGGCAAGCAGTATACCTCCGGCCTTGCGAAGGGGCTGACCGAAGGCTGGCAGAAGCTGGAACCACAAACCGCAACGACCTTCGAGGTCGGCTCGGAGGGAACCTACAAGGGACAGCACTGGAGCGTCTCGTATTACCATTCGGCCGTACATAATGAACTTCTATCGGCCGTCACGCCGGTCTCGCAGCTTTATAACAGTGCTGTCTTCACCAACGCGTCACCTACAACCCACCAGGGCGTCGAAGCTGGAATAAATGGCACACTGTTCAAGTGGAACGGTAATGCCATTACCTACATGCAGTCCTATACTTGGTCGGATTTCCATTATAATCATGACCCGGTCTTCGGCCATAATCGCCTGCCTGGTGTGCCGGAGCATTATTACCAAGGCGAAGTGCACGCGGACTTTAAGAACGGATTTTATACAACGTTCGATGTCGAAGCTGCATCGTCAATAGTCGCATCCTACGACAATGGGGCAAGAACCGCGCCCTATCATATCTATAGCTACACACTGGGCTATCTCTGGCCGAAGAAAGACCGCCGCGTTTATCTCCAGTTCCATAACCTTGCTAACAAGCATTACGCGATGGGTGTCGTTCCCGTCTACAAATCGACGAACGGCGATGCGGCAGCCGAGCTGGTTGGAGACGGATTCGGTATTTTTGCCGGTGTTGACATCGGTTTTAACTGAATCTGATAAAAAATATGTTTTCGCAGACTGAGGACAGACGAACATGCTGTCTTCAGTCGCACGGGGGCCTGAGCATTATCGAATTGATTTTTAGGTTTGGTATAACTCAGGCTGCCATGGAGAAAGCACTGGTTTCAAAACCAGACAGTGATGGGCTTTCGCGGCGTCCTCGGGGATCAGTCCAGAAACCTCATGACGATAGAACCTCAGTAAGAGGTCTATATTCAAAATCGGGAAACTTTTTGTTTCCCGATTTTGTTCTGAGATTATCTCATGAATTCACGATTTCAGGATCGATCATTCTTCAGAAGGGCGTCGATCGAGAAGCGTCCTGGACCGGAGACGGCCAGAGCGAGAAAACCGCCCGCAATACTGAAGTTCTTGTAGAAGTGAATCCACATATCATACCGTTCCATGCCGGAAAACGTCCAGTAATGATGACCAATAAAAGCCGTGACGATCGTGTAGAGCGCAAGAACGATTGCAAGCGGTGACGTTAGCGCGCCAAGGGCAATCAGAAGACCAAGCCCCAGTTCGACCAGAATGGCCACGATTGACGAAAGGTAGGGCAGGGGTGCGCCTGTCGCGGTCATGTAAGCAACCGTACCGGCAAAGCCTGTGAGTTTCCCCCAGCCCATGAACACGTAAAGCATGGCCAGAAGGAAACGGGAGGCAAGGAGGACGGAGTCACGTAGGAGGATGAAATTCATGATGGCAGGTCTTTCCGAATACGAGGGGGCGGCTGGTCTGTTGTGTCTATCGTCGCCGTTGCCTGCGCTTTTAACCGCTAGGCGTAAAAAAAATAATCGAAATGATGTAAATCCAATGTTTCCAAATTTTTACGTATCGGGATATGAACCATCTGCAGGCAAATGGCGTCTGATCAAGCGGGCGGTCGTCGGATGGCGTCTCCTTCGCTCGGAGTGTTTCGGCGCATTGGTCTGCCAGCCAATGATGACGGCGGCATGCAGCACCACATCGTCGGGAAGCCCCAGACCCGTGCGCGCCAGAGTCTGATCGATACTGCTGATCGGGTGGGCGGCAAGCCCGAGATGGTTCGCCACCCTGAGGAGAGACCACGTTGACTTTACGATACGACGTAAATGATCACTGACGCGTCTTTGTGCTATCGCCACCGATTGTCGTGGCAACAGATTTATGATCCCCGGTTTGGTATTCATGGCAGGTATTCCCTGGATAATTTCTGAAAAACCAAGAGAAAACAAAATTCTTTTCGCAATCGCGGAACGGGGCAGGGTCGTTATGGCGCATCGTCATCGGAGATCGACGGTTTGTCTTCAGTTTCCTTGAAGATGGGGTAGTCCGTGTAACCATGTGAGCCGCCACCATAGAAGGTCGAACGATCATAGCGATTCAAGGGCCAGTGGTGACGGAGCCGCATGACCAGATCAGGATTGGCAATGAAAGCGCGACCGAATGCGATCAGATCGGCATCTCCGGATTCCAGCAATCTTTCAGCGCTTTCACGGGTGAAGCCGCCTGCAGCAATAATGGTGCGAGCAAAGAGTGGTCGCAGAATGGACACATCGACCGGATCAGATTCCGCATCCGAGCCGATCCTCGGCTGAACGATATGAAGATAGGCGACACCCATGCTATTCAGCATTGTTGCGACATAACTGAACGTGGCGTGCCTGTTGCTGTCTGCCATGGATCCATAGGAGCCGATGGGTGTGAGACGCACACCAACGCGATCATTGCCCCAGACATCTATCGCGGCCTGGGTTACTTCCCGCAGGAAGCGGGCACGATTTTCAATGGGACCGCCATATTCGTCAGTGCGCTTGTTCGTGCCGTCCTGAAGAAACTGGTCGGGCAAGTACCCGTTGGCCCCATGAATTTCCACACCGTCGAACCCGGCTCGCAGTGCACGTGCCGCCGCCTGACGATAGGCGTCTATTAAGGCCGGGATCTCATCCAGTTCCAAAGCGCGAGGCATATCGAATGGCACGGTGCCATTGAGTGTCCACGCCGTGCCGTCCGCACGGATGGCGGAAGGCGCAAGAGGAGCAGCCCCGTCGGGTTGGAGAACTCGCGCGGACTGCCGGCCAACATGCCATAATTGAAGCATCATCCGTCCGCCTTTCGCATGGACGGCGTCCGTGATGCGCTTCCAGCCCGGGATCTGCGTGTCATCATAAATGCCAGCCGCGCGTTCAAAGCCATAGCCTGTAAGAGCAATCGGAGAGGCTTCGGAAATCAGCAATCCACCGGGTGTCGCCCTCTGGGTATAATATTCGAGCATCAGATCGTTGGGCAGGTCGCCAGGGCTTGAGCGCATTCTGGTGAGCGGCGCCATGACGATGCGATGTTCAAGGCGCATGGAACCAACGAATTTGGGAGAGAAGAGCAGGTCAGCCATAATGTATCATTCCTGTGTTGGACCATCGTTGGGCAGTGAAGAGATGACGGTGCCGGTGCAACAAGGAATGGACTTTTCCAAAATGGATTGGCAGACAGGGAATAGATATAGTTAAAATTCCAGAACGGAATAATACAATGGATCGGCTTCAGGCCATGCTCACCTTTGTGCGGGTTGTGGAAAGTGGCTCGTTCTCCGCAGCGGCGCGATTGATGCATATGGGGCAGCCGGCTGTCTCGAAGGCCGTTGCCCAGTTGGAGCGCCAGTTGGGCGTACAGCTTCTTCTTCGCTCGGCCCATGGCCTTACGCCGACAGATGCAGGACAACGCTATTTCGAGCGTGTGGCACGCATTGTATCCGACACGGAGGAAGCCGATGCCGCCGTGCGTGACAGTACTGTCAACCTGCAGGGAAGGCTCCGCGTTGCGGTGCCCACCACTTTTGGCCGTCTTCAGATCGTGCCCCGTCTCGGCATGTTTTTGAAGGCGCATCCGAGGCTGGATGTGGATCTGGAACTGGATGACCGGCGCGTGGACCTTGTGGCGGAAGGAATTGACGTTGCGATCCGAGTAGGACCGCTCAATGATAGCGCGATGATCGCAAGAAGCCTGGGACGAGGACGGCGGTCAGTCATTGCGACCCCTTCCTATCTGGCAGGCGCTCAGGCTCTCGAAACACCAGAAGATCTTGGTTTACACCAAGCCGTAGCTTACACGCGCGATAGTGGCTTGAAATATACTTTTCGGCGGCAAGAGGAAGAGATGAGTGTTACACTACATGCACGTTTGCATGTGAGCGCTGCCGAAGGAATCCGGGCTGCCGTAATGGCAGATCTTGGCCTTGCAATTGCCGCGGACTGGATGTTTCAGCCAGAACTGCAAAGTGGCACCGCTGTGCGATGCCTAACATCCTGGACATTGCCGCCGGTTGATCTATGGGTCGTATTTCCCTCCGGCAGGTTGGTGAGCGCCAAGGCGCGCGCATTTTCAGACTTTATGACTAAGCTGGTTGAGCAGATCGACACAGAATGAGAATAGAATGATCTCTGTTTTACAGAAATTATTTATTAAATACGTATTTTGTGCCGATGTATAAGTAAGTATGTATGATGACTTTTATATCATAATCGGCTAGCTAAACCATGCTTGGGATATGGTATACTCGGCGGAGTGACGCTCAGTGTGCCTTTTTGACCGGAATTAGGCTGACCGCTCTTCCCGCCTAAAGCTGTCTCTCGGTTTCAAAATTGAACAGATAGGCGGCGATCGCCTCATGCAAGTCATACAGACAATTGGAAGAGTTTTCCGAAAACTGACATTTACCAAGTGTAATAGTGCATCGATTGAATTGGAGACGATGGTACATCTATTTGGCAATGAGAATGTTGTATCGCTATTGATGCCTTAAGGGTCAATCGAGCGGATTGAGGGGGACATGATCGTCCACCGGTGATTCGTTCATCTTGCCGTTAAATCTTTCTGAATGCAGCAAAGTCGCATATTCCATGATCATACGATTTCTGACCCGAATAAAGTCACTGCAAGTTCTGGAAGCTTCTGCTCGACATGGTAGCTTGGTAGGTGCGGCTTCTGATCAACAAACCTAACGGTGGCTATTCAGCTAATTCCAGAGAGAAGGCCGCATTTGCTTTCAAATGTATCACGCAGATTGAACGAGCGTCACTTCCGCGAGCACATTGTATTTCGGTAAAAAAACCCGCGCCGTATTCCCCGAAAACGACTTGAGTTCTGCTTCAATCGCGCTCTCGCCAGCATAACGGTTTTGCGTCAAGATTGGCAGTAGCCTGGTAAGCTGCTTCTCGAAATCAGATTGGAAATCGCTGATTTTTAAGGCCCAGTAATCTGCAAGGCGGATCGCTTCCATATTCATACCCGACATCATCACTCCGCCACTGATTGGCATATACACGGTACCGTCGGAGATGATGACGGCAACATTGACATTTCCGCGCCGTAAAGCTCGTTTTTGGTCTTTATCCCACACACCTCCGGTGACATTTTTCTCGCGATAGCGGCTAATCATTTCTGACCAGTTTCGATGAATGCTTTCAAGAACGTCGATATTTTCAAAACTA
>JAAYUA010000125.1 GCA_012517935.1 Acetobacter sp.
CGCGATGTCGCGTCTTTTCGAGGATGAGATGGTGGCAGTAAATGTGGATTGCCTGCTTTATCCGACAATTGCACTTAAGCCCTGGCTGATCGAGGAAAAACAGCCAGAGACAATAAGCCTTGCCGGACGGGACATGTCCGTCTTTGAGGCATTTATTCGCAACACAACTCCGGTCAGCTCTGCAGGTCTGCCAGCAGTGACACTGCCAATTGCAGCCACCGATGGTGTGCCTGTTGGTCTCGAGCTCTGTGGCAGGATTGGACGGGACAGCCAACTTCTGCAGGATGCCATGATTGTCGATGGTTTCCTGTAATATCAACACTGGGAATATCCAAACAGCCTCTCCCGTGGGCTACTGCCTAGCATCCAGGAGAGGAGAACGGGGCGAGTCCCACGACGCATATGATACCATCAACACACCACGGATATTGGTGACACCACTCTGCAGAAGGCCACACATACAGAGCAGAAGTGCACCCTCCACCAGGGCATACTCGCGAATAGGCGTTCATAAATTCAGATGGCAGATCATGCTATTGCTGGATCCAATTTCGGGCATCTCACGCGCGCGATCATGTCATTCTAGCTCGTCGCTCGGCGGCCTTATGCACAACCCGAATGGAACATGTAAAATTAGTGTTCATGTTTTGAGATGTTATTGGCGTAATCAAGGATTTCATCGACCTGTTTCATGATGGAACGACTGCCAGGTTTGATGTAGTCAGGATTACGGGAGGTGGGCTGTTTTTGCAGCCACGACGTGATGCATTGGGCGGGAGTTATGCTGCCCAGGACATGTTGTAGACGACGATTGTCAGCGAAACAGAAGCCTCTGAGCAGAATTTCCAGATCCTCATGGCTTGAGACGCAGGTCTGCAGCATCTCTGTTGCCACCCGGCCATTGAAGCGTTCGACCATACATACGTAATCATTTCACAGTGCTCGGAACCCCTCTCATTCAGGTTGTCGTTTAAGAGCAAGTCCTATACTGGCTTCAACACGCTTACTGACATGATTGTGCAACAGAGCCATAGGTTACGAAAAAACGAATCTTCAGTCTTTGTTATCGTTAAAAATCCGCTGTCATCGGATCGGGGCCAATCCGTCCATCCGTCCGGTCCATTCGTGCGATGTCGGCCATATCCTGATCATTAAGTTTGAAGTCGAATACTTCCAGATTTTCGTCCAAACGCGACGGAGTGACAGACTTCGGTATCACAATGAATTCGTTTTGAATGTGCCAACGGATGATAACCTGCGCGGCGGTTCTTTCATGTTTTTTCGCTATGGCAGCTATCACAGGGCTGTTCAGTGTCTGTCCCTGCCCGAGAGGACTCCATGCTTCCGTAAGGATTCCATGTTGCTTATGAAAATCCTGTAAGGAATGCTGTTGGAACTCCGGGTGCAGTTCGATTTGGTTGATGGCGGGTGTAATTCCCGTTTCGGCGATCAGAATTTTGATCTGGTTCGCAGTAAAGTTGGAGACACCGATAGCGCGAATGCGGCCTTCATCACGCAGACGGATCATCGCACGCCAAGTTTCGGCATAAAGGTCTTTCTTCGGAACAGGCCAATGAATCAGATAGAGATCAATGACATTCCGACGTAATTTCTGAACGCTCCCTTCGAATGCTCGCAATGTTGAATCGAAACCTTGATCTGCGTTCCATAGCTTTGTGGTCAGGAAAATCTCAGGCCGGTCTGCGAGCGCTGCGCCTACCCCATCTTCATTCCCGTATATAGACGCGGTGTCGACTGCTAAATATCCTGCATTGATGGCGTAATCCACGATCGAAGTTGTCTTTTCAGGGGGAGTTTGCCACACTCCCAAGCCAAGCTGTGGCATCTCAATGCCCGCGTTAAGGGAAAGAAATGGTTGCGTGACCATGTGGACTACCTCCGCGACTTTTGAAGTGATCTTATCTTACCTTTTGTAGCTATGTCGTCATTCGACTCAGGAATATCTGATATAGCCAGACCGTCTTTCAGAATATCACATGTTTTCGGAGATAGACGTGCCTAGTCTGGTGATAAGCAAACGTGCCTCGTCTTCGTTCATGGACGCAGTTGGTTTGGAGACCGTGATGGCTGCAGAACAGCTACCGTCACTCTCACGGATCGGCATGGAGACCCCCGACACGCCGTCGATGACGGCATCTCGTCGATAGTCGTAGCCAAGTTTTTTCACTTGATCGATACATTCATGCATTTTTTCTAGATCCAGACCAAGCTCGCCATAGCGATGCTGGTTCGCGGCGATGATCGCCATTCGATTGTCCGGTTCCTGATAGGCGAGAATCACCATTCCTCCGAGGCCGTATCCAAGTGGAAGACGACCACCAAGTCCATCGCTCCCAAGAATTGGCAATGCGCTGTCGGTTATGGCCATGTCCGTGATAATAGCATCAAGTCCTGAACGCTCGAGCAGGAACGCCGAAGCATGAAATTCCTTGGCCAGTGAGACAAGATACGGTTTCCATTGCTGAATCCGTTCCACAGGTGTCGTTTTGCGGTGTCCCAGAGAGAAAGCTGCTGGACCAAGACGGTAACGTCCACGCTGTGTGCTCTGTGTCACGAGCAAATGCTTGCGGAGAGCAAGGAGTGTTCGATGAACTGAAGATTTTTCTGCCCCAACGATTTCAGCAAGATCTCTCAGCGCCAGTCCGCGTCGTCCACACTCACCGAGAGCGATCAGCACCAACGCCGCACGATCCGAATTTTGCGAGTATTGCCCGATATTATCCATGCGCGGTTTTTTATCCTCGGATTCAGAAGCATTCACCGAGAGCCGATTCTTCAGGATCATGATCGGGGGTTCTCCGCATTGATCGTGCGTTCTGGATGAGTCCAGGCGCAACACAACGCTCCGATGATACCAGCGACAAGAGGAAGGCTCAACGCAGCGCTCCAGCTCCCGGTGTGCTTGACGATATAGACCATGGCTATTGGGGCGATTCCGCTCGCGGCATTGCCCCAACAAGTCGTCCAGCCTGCCAGTATTCCTGCCTGTGTCCGCGTAAGATCCTGAACGGACGTCCAGATGGAAATCTGGGATAAGCCGGAAAAGGCGAGTGCCACACTAAAGACCAGAATCATCAGGGTCGTGCTGTCAATCAGGTTTCCAACGACTGCCAGTCCACCGCAGAACAGTGTGCCTATAATTCCCATCGGTGTGCGGGCCCACCATATGGAACCTGAGCGTTTGAGGATGTGGTCCGCTATCATGCCACTGACAAAAACTGAAAGGTAGAGAAAAAGCCAAGGCATGGAATAGAGCCATCCCATGGAAGTGTAACTCATATGGCGGTGCTGCATCAAATAGAATGGCATCAGCACCAGGAAAAACGATTGAATCGTCAGTAGGCACATATAATGCAATCCGATGGCCCAGAATTGGGTAGATCGGAGCAGGCGGGTAAACTGGAGCCAGCCTTTGTCCTGTCTGTCAGTCAGGGCAGGAGGGGGAAGGGGGGTAGAAGTCGGACGATCTCGGACAAAGACAAACCACAGAATACTCCAGATCACACCGGCGGCACCATAAACGAAAAAACTGAGTTTCCAAGAGTAGCGTTCTGTAATCTGTGTAGTCAACGGTCCACCAACCACCGAACCCAGGTAAAGAAACGCGAGCAGAACGGAATTTGCTCTGGCGCGACGTCTGGGAGAAAACCAGTTGTTAATTGTTACGATACTTGATGACCAGTCCGGAGATTGGCCTGTTCCCATGAAAAGCCGTACAACCATGAAACCCAGAAAAGATCCGGAAAAAGGGGTCAGGATCGTCGCGAAAGACCATGCGAGGCAGCCCACGAACAAACAGATACGCGGACCAAAACGGTTGACCAATATACCGGTTGGAACCTGGAAAGCGGCATACGTCCAGAGAACACATGCAATAATCATGGATATTTCGATGAGAGAAAACCCGAACTGCTCCTGAATGCGAGGAGCAGAAAGTGTCATGGCCTGTCGGTCCAGCGACATGAGAAAATTGATCGGTGCAATCAGACCAAAAAGAATCAGCCATGATTTTCCTTTCCGGTCTTCCGATGCTCGGGAGGGTTCTTTGGTATCCACTACTGCGCTGGAGTCACGGTCGCATGTTGCCTGCAAAGTCGTCACCTTCCAGATCCTTTGATGATGAGGGACCGATTGTTCGCTGATTGATATCTAATGCCTGGATATTTTGGTCCCAGGATCGGGGACTTGTTTTCGGTCACTACATTACGAACATTCTTTCGATTATACAGGATGAAATAATTGCGAATTCGATATATCAGCTATCTCGCCTTAAGATGTTACCCAAATCAGCATAGTGAGATTTGGAGCAGTCATAGGGTCTGTCCTTCTGAATATCAGTTATATTATTTCATTGAGACACATTATCATAGATAGATTTCGACAACGAAATGACAGTCAGAATTGCCGGCGAGATATGAACCGCGTCGGTAAATTGGCAGGGCGGGCGTGGTAAATTTGGACAATATTTCTGGTTAACATTTTTTTCAGATTTCGAAATGGAGAGAGTTTCAATGAAAATATTTCGAAACTCAAGAGGTTTTCCGACGGTTTTTCTTCTGTTGGCATCCTGTACGCTTACGCCAATGGTCACCTTGGCCGCGTCCATGAAATCGAAGAGCACGCGAGGCATCGCGGCACACGCTCCTTTGGGTGTCAAAACATCGACTGTTTCCTCCCACCAGTCTTCCAAGGCGCGAACGCCTAGATTAACGAGGACGGTCATGCAGTCGAATCCTGAAGAGGTTTACGCCACTGGCATACATAGAATCGCTGGCGGTCTCATGAAGCGCCAAAGCGCGCCAGAAGCCACAAGCACCATCACAGCAGAGGCTATTGCGAGGAAATCTGCGATTGCGTCTCCCCTGCAACTCATCTCAGCGATGCCTGGTGTCAACTATGGTACTCAAGATGCTTTTGGATTGAGTATCCGCAATACGATCAGTCTTCGCGGATTTCAGCAGAATCAGTTAGGCTGGACGATCGAGGGAGCGCCTGGTGTCGACCAGGCCTATTATCTTCCCTATTCAGAAACCTATGCTGATAATGAGAATCTTTCTGAGATAACATTGATTGCGAGCACTTCGCGTATCAATGACCCTGTTCAGACCGCATCTGGGGGTGAAATAATAGAGACTGTACGAGATCCAGCCAAAAAGGCTGGCGGTATGCTGTCCTATGCCGTCGGATCTTACCGTTCGCAGAGGGTCTTTGGACGTTTGGAAAGTGGCTATCTCGGTAAATCGGGTATCCGTGCTTTCGCTTCTGCATCTTACACAGCCGCTGATCTGTTCGCGGGTTCAGGGCGTAGCAACAGAACACATGTCGACTTCAAGTTGCTCAAGGAATGGGATGATTGGGGAAAAAGTAGCCTCTTCGTGTCCTATAATGAATGGAAAAACGCGAGGAGTAATCCGTATACCCTTGCGGCCTATGAGGCTGCTGCTGCAGTTGATAATAATTACTCTGCTGGTAATTATGCCTCGACCTATGTTGCTGGAAAGACGACTAATTACTGGAAAAACTATATCTATCACCGGAGTAGTGTGCTTATTTCGTTCCAGAATGAGTTTTCTCTCGCAAAAAATATAAAATTACATATTACTCCTTATTTTCACTGGAATTTCTCGAATAGCCCTGGTCAGACATCGCTCTCTCCATCCTCGCTTTATTCTGGTGATCGAAAGGTCACGATCGACACAAATGATGTAACACTGGTCAACGGGAAATTCTCTGCTCTGGCAAATACTGTGCAAAAAGAATATGCGGAAGGCATAAACGCCTACCTCCAATACGATCCGATCCGAACCAACCATTTGACCTTTGGTTACTGGTTTGATCACTGGAATATGGACGCTATTTCCGGTCTGACGCCTCTGGACATTAACGGTAATGCATCAAGCTATGTGGGTAGTGGTCTTCTGAGGGATGTTGATGGTGGTTTTGTCGGAGGAACAAAATATAAAGTATCTACAGATATAAACGAATTTTATATTTCAGATACTCAGACATTTTTGAATGACCGCCTGAAAGTAACGGCGGGGGTCAGGGAAATGATGTTCTATATATCTGGAACCAATGAACTACCTGGTCCACAAAAGAATTTTTCACAGGCAATTACACAGCCGATGCCTCGTGTTGCAATATCCTATCAAATTAACAAAGAAATGCAGATCTATATCAATGGCATGACGAATGCGCGTCCACCGGTTCCACTTTCGACCTATCCGAACATTTATAACACTTCAACCGGCGCAATCAGCCAGCAGGGCAGAAATTCAAACCCAATGGAGTATACGATCAGCGAGGAAATAGGTTTTCGTTACTATGGTCTTTTCAATCTTGATGTCGCTCTGTTCAACGCCAATCTGACCAATCATCAGGTTACTACACAGGCCTTCATCAATGGAGCGTCGACGAATACATCTATTTCCGCTGGTGGAGAGACCATACGTGGTGCAACCGCAGAAATCGCCCTGCGACCCATGTATGGTCTGACACCTTACATGAATGGACAGTATCTCCATGCAACGATGGATAATAATTTCAGAACTGCCAACGGCTATCTGCCAACAGCCGGCAAGATAGCTGTCATGAGTCCGAAATTCATGGCAACAATAGGAATGAACTATAATCATGGACCATTCTTCGCCAATCTCTCGTTCAAATGGGTCGATTCCCAATATTCAACTTTCATGAATGATCAGTCAATGCCAGCGTTCAAAACCGTTGACGTGGGATTTGGTTATCGTTTTCCAAAATGGCTGCTTTTGCAGGAGCCCATCCTTCGCCTCAATTTTATGAATCTTAATAATGGAGCTTATCTGGGAGGTGTCAGTACTATCACGCCTAATGCCAAGGCTACCCGTGCCACAAATGGCAATATCATAGCGGCCTCTACACCCGCCTATTTCCTTGCTGCTCCACTGACTGTTGTGATGAGCATTTCATCATCCTTCTGAGGATGCTCGTGAAGAACATGATCAAGATATTTCATGATTATGAATATGTTGTTCATGAGACGAAAATTGTTTTGCCTGCTTTTACGTCGATATGGCGGTTATAATATGGTAGAAAGGTGGAGTGCAGAACCATCGATTGATGGTTTTTGCCTTCTATAGCCTGTTCGATCACTTATGGTGACGAGGATATTTCTATCTGTGATATTTGATTGGTATAAATATGCAAGTGAAGAAATGGCGCATGAAATCTTTTCATGTGCCGTTGTTCTACGATGATTGTTATTTATCTAAAAATTTTCTATGAATATTTATAGATAAATCTCTGTCCCATAAAATATTATTACAGAGATTCAATCTTGTCGTTTCGTTTTCAGATGCTTGTGAAACATCCAGACTACTCTGATGTCATCCATGTCACCGAACAGACATAGGCTGAGAAAGCGTACGGTGGAGGCAATCGTTAATCAGAAAGCCCCCTCCAGCTTCGAACTATCCTTCTACATTGCATAAAAACGGCAGATATCCACTCTGGTTTGGATTATCACCTTGCATAATTCTGCTGATCAGGAGTTCGCAAATCTAGCTGCATCTGCGACCAGATCATCTGCCGGTCTCAGTCCGGTATAGAGTACAAATTGCTCCAGAGCTTGAAGAGCGGCGACTTGATTGCCTGTTATCACGGGTTTGCCCAAGCGCCGTGCGACCCGAACCAATGGCGTTTCGACAGGTCTAGCGACGATCTCAATCACAAGAGATGCATGTGTCACCATTGATTCCGGGAAAGACAAATATGTTGCCTCCAGACCGTCAGCCATACCCAGTGGGGTGACGTTCACCAGTATGCTCTTATCGTAACAGGATAATGATAGAGATTCCAGTTTTTCAACCCATTGCCAGCCATGACGATCAGCTACAGTTTTTCCCTCGACCGTGTTGCGGGCTGCAATTATACCGTTCGCAAAACCCATGTCGCGAAAGGCTGCGGCAACAGTCTTGCCCATTCCACCTGAACCTCGAAGCACTACGGGAGAGTTCGTATTTAGCACGCGTTCTCCAAGAAGATGACGAACCGCTATATAATCAGTATTATATCCGTTGAGATGTCCGTCATTGTTGACAATTGTATTGACAGATTGAATACCAGATGCGGATTCTTTCAGATCATCAAGGAAAGGAATGCAGCTTTCTTTAAATGGCATGGAAATTCCGCTGCCACGTATTCCAAGTGCACGAATGCCTTGCACGGCAGCGCCAATATCATCTGTAGTGCACGCTTTGTAAAGATAGTTCAGACCCAGACGCTCATAGAGATAGTTGTGAAATCGTGTGCCGAAATTGCCGGGGCGGCCAGCAAGTGAAATGCACAAACGTGTTTCATGATTGATGTCACTTCTATAAGGAAGAGTTGTCTTAGCCATGCTGTCTGTATCTTTCATCCGAGTCTTCCTTCCGATGTTCAAATCGTTCGATGCTGAGTGCGCTCACAGGCCATTTTTCATGAGTAGGTGTTTCACCAACGATCATATCGGCAATAACGGCACCAACAACTGGAACAAGAGCGAAGCCGTGGCCTGAAAAACCGTAGCAATAGAGTATGCCGGGTAATCGGGAGGAGGGGCCTATAATCGGCAGATCGTCGGGAGTTCGTGCCTCGATCCCGGTCCAGCATCGGGCAATCCTTACGCCGGCAAGCTGCGGAAACAACCGGAGCGGGGTGCTCATGCCAGTCGCCAGTGCATGAAAATCGACACGTGTACGCTCTCTTTCCACATTCGCCTGTCCTTGCAGGCCTCCGCCAATAAGGAGACTTCCTGTCCGTGTCTGCTTCAGAGAAAGCGCCGCTCCGACGCAGCCAATGACCGGTCCTGGAAATTCACTGACTTGTTCTGTTACGATCATCATTGACGCTTTTACAGATGCAGGAACTATCTCCCCAGCTAACCGCGCTAACGCCGGACTCCAGGCCCCTGCCGCGATGACGACTGATGCGGTTAGAAAAGACCCATAATCGGTATCAACACGCCATTCCAAGCCTTCTGAAGCAAGTGCATTTACTCCATGTCCTTCGAGCAGCAATACCCCAGCGCTCTCAGCTGCACGTCGATATGCGTTGACCGTCAGATGCGGATCGGCCGCTCCATCACCCTTCGCATAGGAGGCACCAGAACAGTGAGGAGCAAGCGATGGCAGCAATCTGTAGAGAGATGCTTTATCAAGCATCTCTTCGTGTGTGTACCCTGCCTGTTGCAGATTATTTATACGCCGGGCCTCATGGGCAAATTCAGTTGGGTTTTCAGCGATGCGGATCTGGCCGATCTGTTGAAAACCACAGTTTTCACCAAGGAATTCATCCAGAACCCGCCACATCTTCAGAGAGGTGAGTGTCAGGTCGAGTTCCCGCAAGTCGCGGTTCAGGGTCCTGACCCCACCGGCATTGGCGGTGGAGGCATGACGTCCGATCCAGCGACGTTCCAGTATGGCGACCGAAACGCCGCGACGTGCCAGTTGCAGGGCGCAGGACAAGCCGTGCAGGCCGCCACCAATAATCACGGTATCAATTGTGCGGATCACTGGATATCGCCTTCATCCGAAAGGGATGCCAGTTCACCAAGTTTCAGAGGCTTGAAAGGTGCGCGTACACGAAACAATCCTAGGTCCGCGACATTTCTGTGGTGAGCCGAAGCGAGCAGCACTGAAAGTGGCAATGCGCATTGTCGTCCCTGACACGCGCCCATTCCCGTGCGTGTGAACGCTTTTACCTGATCTGGCGCGCCGGAGCCGGTCAGGCAGGCGTGGCGGATTGTCCCAGCATTGATGGATTCACACCGGCAAATCACCACGTCATCTGCTGGGGAAAGCTGTTCCGGTCGCAAGTGTGAGAGCGCGGTGACAAGTGGCCGCAAAGCCATTGCCTGACGAAATTTCTTCCGATGAAAACGAGTTTTCCTAGAAAAATCTTTCATTTCAGCATGTCCGGCCTGCATCGCGATACGCAGGGAGGCCAGGGCTCCGCTGTGCAGTGCCGCGTCCGCACCGCCGATCCGCGCCGCATCACCGACAACGAACAGGCCCGGCACAGTGGACTCACCCCACTCATCAAGGATGGGCCGAAAACACAGCTCCGTTTCGTCCCATTCCAGATGTCCGTTGGCGGCCAGAACAGGATGCACTCCGGGGATCAGTCCCTCGTGAACCATAAGAACCGTAGCATCGACATGATGCACGATGCCTTTGCGATCTGTAAAGGAAACGGCCTCAAGTTTCCCGGAGCCAAGCGCCTCGATTTTTTCCACATCACGGAAGATTTTGACGCGATGGATGCGAATATTCGCCAGTCGCGCCAAACCTTTTGCGATCTGTCCGGGACATTGCCATATTGCTTCAGGGAAAGCCCGCAACGCTCTAAACCAGGATACGGGTGCACCGGTTTGTAGAATTCCTGCGATACTGGCACCGGCAGCAAGAAGCTGCGCTGCATATAGTGCGATCAGCGGCCCCTGTCCCGCGAGCCAGACCGGTTCGCGTGGCACGACGCCAGAGCTTTTGAGCAAGATTTGCCCAGCCCCGACTGTCATCACACCGGGAAGTGTCCAGCCCCTGAAAGGCACGGTTCGTTCCTGTGCTCCTGTGGCGAGTATGATTTTTTGTGATGTCAGTGTAAAAGAATTGCCATCGACATCCGTGACAAGGACCTCTCCGAAAGACGTAATCTCCCATGCTCGCGATTGAGAGAAAAAAAGAATGTCGGAGTGTCGGAAGCGGGTCAGAAAATGTGAGATCTCACGCGCTTTGACGCCGGGAAGTCGCCGCCACATCCTTGCCGTTGGTCCGTCAGCACCGCGCCAGATTTGTCCGCCGGGAGAGAAATGCTCTTCAACGACCGCGACGTGTAACCCCGCATTCGAAGCTTCAAGAGCTGCGCTGATTCCGGCCGGACCAGCACCAATCACAATAAGATCGAAAGACTTATCCACGTTTTTTCTCCTGTCTTTGACAGGAGATTTCCGGTAATTGGCAGGAGCCATTCTGACGTTCGACGCACATTCCATCACTTGCTGGGATCAGACAAGTGCGAACAGAGGAAGCGTCATCAACGATTGCCACGCATTCAAAGCAGATACCCATCATGCAATAAGGCGCGCGTGGTCGTCCGGCATGATCGTGTCCTGTCGGCCCCTCGCACGCTCTCAAAAGAATGGCGGCGACACTTTCGCCAGCCTGCGCGGGTATGGCCTGTCCGTCGACCAACACTTGGATATTCGTTGGTGGTGCAAGCGGGCTCCGGGAAAAACTCACGGTCATTGAAAAACCATCACGTCTGTCGTGATCATGCCATATCTTCATCCTGGCAGGTAAAGCAGAGTTCAGACAAGCTGGCGTTGTTGGGAAGATTGAGCGTGGCTGACACCATGGCAGCGATATCATCAGGTTGCGTCATGTCTTCAGGACGCCATCCTGCCACGTTACTGGTCATGTCGGTCGCAACGTAGCCGGGACAGACCACGATCGAACGAATGCCATCTGCCCATCCCGTGCGTCGCACTGCTGCAGCAAGACCCGTAACGGCGAACTTGGATATAGCGTAGGTGGAAGAGCGTGGTGATTTCACGCGCTTTCCGGACATGGACGACAGAAGCACCACTCGCCCTTGACCGCTTGCCACGAGAGCGGGCCAGGCGGCTTTCACCAGTCGTGTCGGGGACCTGACGTTGATCTGAAGCATCTGTTCAAGATCCTGATCGTCGGTCTCCAGTATCGAACCCGAAATCGATATTCCTGCAGAGGCGATCACGGCGTCGATACGGCCGAAATGGGCGAGCGTTTTGCCGGTCCATTCTGCTTCCGTCGTGGGATCGGTCGCATCGTGAAAACACGCGATATGAGGCGATCCTAGCGATGCCATCGATGTATTTCGCAGCCCTGCGCTGATCAGCCAGCCATCAGCGAGGAGCCGGGATGTGATCGCCGCCCCGATGCCGCGGGACGCTCCAGAGATCATGACAACACGGTCTGTGGACGGAGAGCGTTTGACTTGCGACATGATGGAATTCTCCCTCAGGCTGCTTCCGGCTCACCGTAACCGCCGCCGCCGGGCGTCACGATCTCGACGATATCCGATGGAACCAGCATGGCGTTTCCTGCCGTTAGTGGCGCGGTGCAGTGGATTTGTGCGTTTCCGCCGGAGCCGCCACCGTACAGCCCCCACGGTGCCGTTGTGAGCCGGGACATGCTAATTGCGACCTGACATTCCTCTTCGGCTCGATAGACCCGTCGAAGCCCCATACCGCCTCGGAATCTACCGGCGCCTCCCGAACCATCGACCAGTTCGTAGCGGAGTACTGACAGTGGATATTCAGTCTCCAACGCTTCGATCGGCAGATTTGATGTATTTGTTAGGTGAACCTGCACGCCATCAAGGCCATCCTTGTTGTAGCGGGCGCCGTTTCCTCCTCCGATTGTTTCCAGATAAATCCAGAACTTGTTGCTGCCACGCCGGCTGCCACTGAATGTCGCCGACACGACTGAACCGTTAGAGGCTGCTGTGATGGTCTTGGGGCAGACGGGCGCGAGAGCCGCAGTAATTACATCCACAACACGCTGGCAGGTGGAAATGCGTCCCATCACGGCCGCAGGCAGGGCGCAGCACAAGATCGTGCCTGATTCCGCTTCGACATGAAGAGGTCGTGCGAGACCTGAATTGGGCGGAATTGTGGGATCGACGATGGCTTTGATCGCATAGTAGACAGTTGCAAGAAGCGCTGAGCGTGTCATGTTGAAATTCGCACGCACCTGCTTAGGGCTCTCAAACGAAAGGGTCATTTCGTCGCCAGTAATGGTGATGACGCAGGAGATTTTGATCGCTTCGGGGTGATCAATGGTTTCGAAAAGATCCTCTGCTCTATAGGTTCCATCCGGAATCGTGGCGATTCCCGTACGCATCTTGCGTTCGGCGTAGTCCTGCAATTCGAGTCCAGCGCTGACGACGACATCTGCTCCATATTTCTCGCACAGGATGCCAAACCGGCTCACACCAAGCCGGTTTGCTGCCATCTGTGCGCGCAGATCGGAAACGCGTTCGTCCGGAACCTGACAGTTCAGTAGAATGAGATCCTGAATATCCTGCTGCAATGTTCCGCGACAATAAAGGCGCACGGGTGGAATGCGGATCCCTTCCTGAAAGATATGGGCATTGCCGCGATCGGCGAAGTCCGAATGGTGAGCTGTGTTGATCGCCCACGCGACGAGCTTCCCTCCAACGAAAATGGGTTCTGCGAGAACGATGTCCGGCAGATGCGTTCCACCGCCTAGATAAGCATCATTGCCGATAAAAACATCGCCAGGAGCAATCTCCTCCAATGGATAACGTGCCATGACAAGGGGAATGAACTCGATGAACGAGCCAAGATGCATGGGGATATGTTCTGCCTGACAAAGCGTATGGCCGAACTGGTCAAAAAGTGCGGTCGAACAATCCCGCCGTTCCTTGATGTTCGTGGAATAGCTTGTCCGGACCAGCGCTTCTCCCATTTCGTCAACAACGGAGGAGAGAGCGCTTCCGATGATCTCCACAGTAACGGGATCAAGCGACATGCGAGCAAAATCTGTCATCACTGGTATTTTCCTGTTTCGTTATTCATGAACGAGTGCGCTATCGACCGAAACGTTCGAAAGAGAAGGGAGTTGGATCGACGGAGGTCCGCGTGTTCATGACAATCTCGGAGAGCAGTTTTCCGGCCCCCGGCCCGATGCCAAAGCCATGCCCGGAAAAGCCGACGCCCAGCACCAGTCCTGGAATTGTCTTCGAAGATCCAACAATGGGAACGGCATCCGGTGTCACATCGATCAGTCCTCCCCAGCGTTCCACTTCGCGCATAGTCCGGAATGCTGGGAAATCACGTTTGATGATCCGAACTGCTTCATTGAGATATTTGTGCGATGGTTCCGGATCAAGAATGCGGATCTGTTCGAACGGCGTCACATTGTCTGCCGTCCAGTTTCTGGCCATACGCCATTCATCAAGGAAACGCCGTCCGATCCGCAGTCGTAGTTCCTTTCGCGTTTGTAGATAGGAACCGATAAATTTCGTGAACTGGCGCAGAGTGTCCGGTGTAATGTCGGATACACTCACGTTGCGCCTGCTTATATTGTAACCCCCCTGCATATTTTTACGGAATGCGAAGTCGCTTCCACCAACGCTCTCCTCCGGAGCGCCTTCGACATTATCGACCCGCATAACGCTACCGAGTACGTTGAGGGAAGGGATATCCAGTCCCTCATTACCTGCAAACAGGCGGGACCATGCGCCACCGGCCAGAACGACAGTGTCGCAGGCAATGGCGCCCCGTTCGGTGATCACGCCGCAGACTTTACCGCCCTTTCTGTCCAGCATGCGTACTGCGCAATGTTCTATAATAACAGCGCCATATTCACGAGCTGCCTGTGCGATGGCGGGTACCGCTTTCGTGGGCTCCGCGCGTCCGTCCGTCGGACAAAACAGGCCTCCCTTGAAGAGACGCTGTGAACTGCCTGCCATTTCAGCAGTCTTCGCGCTGTCTGTAACCACCGTACGAACTTGATAGGTGTCGGCAGTATTTTTCCATGTCAGGAATTCATCGAGTTGTTTCTGATCGTCGCAGGCATAGAGAATTCCGCATTGACGAAAACCTGTTTCACGCCCGGTCAGTTCATTCATCTGTCGCCAGAGGTCCAGGCTGAGCAGGCCAAGGGGGAGCTCTCTTTCGTCACGTCCCATGACGCGGGCCCATCCCCAGTTCCTGCTCGATTGCTCGGCTGCAATATGCCCTTTTTCACAAAGCACGACCGGCACACCTGCACGCGCGAGAAAGAATGCCGTGGTTACACCAATCACACCGCCACCGATCACAACAACCTGTGTAGAACGGGGCATCTGATCGTCTGACTGAATGGGGTCCACCTTAGGCGCCATGATTACCGGTCCCTGAAATTCAGCACGTCATCGTGCCATATCGAAATTCGTGACACGCTCTCAGACAGTTGTCTCTACATAGCTGATATTTCAAAACCCGTCTTATTACTCACGCTTTCACAGTTGTAGCCTAGATCTGGTGTTAATGAATACGAGTTGGAGAGCGGACTATGGCCTGGAGGCTTGGGGTTGATTCCGGAGGCACTTTTTGTGACGTCTGTCTTTACAATACAGATACGAAACAATTCTCGATCTGGAAGGTGTCTTCGACTCCTGATGATCCATCCCGTGGTATCCTTGCCGGTGTAACTGAAGGGCTGGGCACGGTTTCGGCCGGGCCGCCTGATGTGAGTTTTCTCGGACATGGGACCACGGTTGGCACCAATGCCGTCATCCAGCATAAAGGCGCGCTGACGGGTCTTATTACGACGGATGGTTTTCGTGACCTTCTGGAAATCGGTCGTCAGCAGCGACCAAGTCTCTACGACACGCAGGCGGACAAGCCGGAAACACTGGTTGCGCGGGCTTTGCGTTTTGAAGTGCCGGAACGAATTCGGCATGATGGTAACGTCGAGACAGTGCTTGATGAAGAGAGTGTGAGAGAAGCGGCTCGCGCTCTCAAAAAAGCAGGTGTCAAGGCTGTGGCGGTAGGCTTTCTCTACGCTTTCGTAAATCCGGTCCATGAAAAGCGTGCGCTTGAGATCGTTCAGGAGGAATTCCCGGAAGCGTTTTCCTGCGCCAGTCATCAGGTAGCACCGGAATTTCGCGAATACGAACGTCTGTCGACAACGGTGGTCAATGCATATCTCGGCCCTGTGATGGAACTCTATATCGCGCGGCTTGGCGCCCGTCTGAAAGAACTCGGGCTGGCCGTTGCGCCACGTATTACCCAGTCTAATGGCGGTGTGATCAGTTTCGATCTCGCCCGTGAGCTACCGGTGCGGACAGTGCTGTCCGGCCCATCAACGGGTGTCGTCGCAGCACAGGCAATCGGTCAGGCAATCGGTATTCCCAATATCATTACCTTCGACATGGGTGGCACTAGTACCGATGTCGCGCTTCTGAAGGATGGTGTCTGCCGACTTACAGGCGAGGCGGAAGTTCACGGCTATCCGGTCAAGGCGCCGATGCTTGATATTCACACTGTTGGCGCAGGCGGAGGCTCTCTGGCCTATCGGGACAATGGCGGCCTTCTCAAGGTCGGTCCCCAGAGCTGCGGCGCGTTTCCAGGGCCAGTCTGCTACGATCAGGGCAACCTCACACCATCCACTACGGATGCCAATGTCGTATTGCAGACCCTCAACCCGCTATTTCTGCTGGGCGGACGAATGGCGATTCGAAGAGATCTTGCTCTGGAACGCATCCAGATTCTGGCTGACGAACTCGGCATGGACGTCATGGAAACGGCACAGGGGATTCTCTCAGTCGTGACTGCGAATATGGCGCGCGCTGTGCGGGTGATCAGTGTCCAGAAGGGGCATGATCCACGGGATTATGCGTTGATGGCGCTTGGTGGTGCAGGCCCGCTTCATGCCGTGCGCCTTGCGCAGGAACTGGACATGAAGCGTGTGATCGTGCCGCTGACCCCCGGTGTAATGTGTGCTCTTGGCCTTCTTCTGACCGATCTGCGTGCCGATTTCTCTGCAACCCAGATCATGACCGCGAATTCCGTTTCACATCATGCCATGTCGCGGATTTTTACGACCTTGATGGAGCAGGCGGAAGCTTGGTTTGAGCAGGAATCTGTGCCTGCTGCTGATCGACGCATCAAACTGAGCGCAGATATGCGTTATGTTGGTCAAAATTACGAGTTGTCGGTGGATATGCCGGAGGCGACTACGGCCGTTACGGAGCGGTCTGTTGATGTGATGGTCACGGGATTCGTGACGGCGCACAAAATGCAATATGGTTTTGCATCTGAAACGGATCCTGTGCAGTTTGTTACGTTCCGTATAGAGGCGAGCGGAGAAGTTGATAAGGCTTCGTTTGTTGCGTTCGAGGATGCCGGGCCAGATGCGACGGACGCCATTATTGGAGAGCGCAATGTCTGGTTTCCGGAGGCGAAGGGTTTTGTATCTTGCCCTCTCTATGACAGGAAACTGCTCAAGTGCGGTAACCACATCCCCGGTCCCGCCATCATTGAACAGATGGATGCAACTACCGTGCTTCCTCCCGGAACCAGGGCGGTGGTCGAGCCTCACCTCAATCTGATCGTTGAGATCGGATTGTAAGTCGCTGAGGAATAGCTGTTATATCGAGATATATATTTCGATATGAGTAAGTATAAAATGCATGAAATAGATGGAGGGAATCATGATGGAAATTATAAAGGTTAAATCAGGAAGTATGTATGAAGAAAAAGACAGTTATTCCAGGATTGTAATGGTCGGAGACCAGATATTCGTGGCGAATACAGCAGGTATAGATTATAAGACACGTGAAATTTCTGCTGATCCGGGAATGCAGGCCCGCAAGGCTCTTCAGAACATCGAAGGTGCTCTAAAAGCAGTGGAGGCATCTCTCGCAGACATCGTGCGCATTGTAACCCATGTTCCGGATAGGGCCAATGCGCCCGCAGTGGCTGCCGTCCTTGGCGAAGTGTTCAAAGGTATTGATCCTGCTCTTACCTTCGCCAACACACCGCTGGCACGGGATGATCTAAAGGTTGAGTTTGAGGTTACAGCAATCCGCGGGGCATCCGGTCAGGCTAAATACATCCGCATTTCATTGTAATTCTTCCTGATATGATGGAAGCTGTCTTCAAACCCGATAACTGCCTGTTTTTAGAATGACGGGTTTGAAGAAACCGACAAGATTTCCGTTTTGCGCCTGAGGAAGATGTGATCGGGCCAATGTGTCTGCTCACATAAGCAGAATGAAAACAAAATATTGTTGGAATGTTACGATCATATCATCTGATCGTAACATTCCAACAATGATTATCTGTCAGAAAAAATCTGATTGAAGACCTATGTTACTGATCAGATCTCATCTCATCAAGATTCATCTGGACAGATGTGTGCCGGAGGATTGAATTGTCATCTATTGCATTCTGTGGCCAGAGGAATTCTTCCTTGAGGTTCGCGACCGACTGCTTGATCAACCCAACAAGAGACGAATTCATGGGCTTGCTTTGCGATGTTGCCAGAGAAATCGTGCGATAAATAGAAGGTTTTGTGATTAGGCGTGCTCTGAACTGTCCGGACAATATTTCTCGTTGTAGTGACGCTGCCGGGAGGAGCGTCGCAGCTAGACCGGATGCAACGACTTGCAGAATAGCGGAATAGGAATCGCATTCAAACAGCACACGCGGTTCAAGACCGTGGCGATTTGCCCATGCGTCCACGATCTGGCGTAGTCCGTGGCGACGACCGGGCAATACGAGTTGGGTGGTTTCAAGTTCAGCGGCTGCAACATCGTCTCCAAATCTTGGCACTCCACTTTCGGAGGTGTGCCGTTCGATCAGATAGAGAGGCTGGCTGAACAGGGCTTCAAGATTTTGATGCGTTGTCCCTGGTGCATCATAAATCAGAGCGATATCCAAAGACCCACTGCTGAGCGCTAGAAGAAGATCTCCGTTACAGCCGTCAAGAAAACGCAGTTCAGCCTGAGCGTGGGCTGTGCGTAGGGAGCGTGCCAGAGGCGCAAGCAGAATGGTACTGACGCTTGCTGGCATACCAATAGCTGCAGAGCCTATCTGATCCGATGAGAAGTCGCGAACTTTTTCGCGTGCATCATGTATCTGACTGATGATAGCCCAGCCGAGCTGTTGCAGAAGTTCTCCCGCCTGAGTGACGACGACGCCTCTTCCGTTTCTGTATAACAGAGGAACACGTAAATCTGTTTCCAGATCACGGATATGACGGCTCAACGCTGGCTGGGGGCGGCCAAGCTTCATAGATGCTTTCGAAAACGAGCCACATTCTGCGACTGCAATAAAATATTCCAGATCCCTCACATTCATAGCAACAGCCTCGTTTGCATGATGAACAATACGATATCAGATCGAATATGGTGGAAAACATAGGAGAAATTGTCTTAACGGCAACTCAGATGGCAAATAGGGTAAAAAAGACAATTTATGTCAAGTTAATTTCGTTATTAAAAACATTATATAATTTAATTTCAATTATAGGAACAAATTGGACTATAAATTCCATAAAACAACGCTGTGCCAAAAGAGAGTGGGTTTGTAAGGATGCAGACGTCTGAACTGCCCTGGGTTTTGTGGAGTCTGTTGATAGTCTCCGCGAGGGCGTTATCATAAAAATTCCCAATGCTTCAGAGAGAAGCAACAAGGCCCGTTTCAGCCAGTCTTTGCGTATAGAGAATGGACGCGTACTGATAGCTGTGGTCTGAATGATGGATTACTTCTTCCTTAGGCGGCCTCTGGTACAGAGGCAGCTACGGGCATCTATTACGAAGTTGGTATGGATAGTCGAGGAGACATGCCAGCTCACGAAATTATGCAGGCGAACACCTCAATGATGAGGGATACATAAACAAAGCCGTGCAAGATAGAAATGTCAGTAAAATCCCAAACCCAACAATCTGTCGGGACTGGCGGATGGAACTGGCGCTGCACCAGATCGTGTGATTCTGACATCCTTAGCCAGAAACGACAATCCCATCTGGCGCATCAACCGCTCTGCTGCTCAGCATCAATGCTTTCACGTCTGAACTTATGCTCGACTTTAGGAACTCCATACACACAGAAATTATCTTTCCAAGCCCTTCTGATTTTATCATGGGGCTCTTTGTCTTTCTGTTTGCAGAAGCATAATAGACAGATGGCGTAATCGGCATCACAGTAGAGCAGCGCTACAGATGGTTCTTCTCTTCCTCCAGAATCATACGGACTGCGCGTTCACAGAACTCAAGAGGAAACGCTGCGATTTGTTATTCATCATTATCTCTTGCCTACGGATTTTTTGGTCTTCACAAAATCTGGCGCAGTTCAACAATTGCTGACACTACAAATCAAAACGTGCGCTCAGTGTAGCTGTTCTTGGTGCTCCGGGAAACAGTCCACGACTTCCACGGCTCAACCAATAACGAACACCACCTATATTTTCCACAGCTGCCCGAAATGTGATCGTATGTTCGTCGATACGGGTTGCATAGGATGCACCCACATTTCCAACAATATATGAAGGCAACCGGACAGTATTTGCAGCATCTAACCAACTGCGGGAGACATAATTAAACCCGGAATTTACACTTAACCCTTTTATCTTCCTGATACGATAGTCTGCATTAAAAGCTGCTTGAAATGGCGCGACGGCCTCAAGAAAATGATCTTTATAACCTGCAGCAGCTTTAATGTATCGGGCGTCCAGGTAAGCAAGGCTTGCGTTCACATTAAGATCCTTCGTCAAAAGCCAGGATGCTGAAGCTTCAACGCCCTGATATCTCGAGGTTCCATCTTGAACGTAATAATTCTGAGCATTTGTATACGAGGCTCCAGTATCCATTCTGAAAAGCGCAAGAGTTCCACTGAATGTATTGCGTTGAACTTTCAGGCCAAGTTCATATTGATCGCTTCGGATCGGACCAAAGACTTCCATGTAATTGACGTTGGTCGTTCCTCCCTGTCCTCCCGCTTGCATTGCCTGAACCCAGCTGAAATAAGCATTTATCCAAGATCTTAATTTA
>JAAYUA010000126.1 GCA_012517935.1 Acetobacter sp.
GAGTCCGGGCGGGTCCATCAATGAGATTTCTCCGGCAATCCAGCCGAGTCCGGATGTCGATCCGTGCTCCAGCCCTTTCTGGGCCATCAACTGCATCCCGACGCAGATTCCAAGAAAAGGCGTGCCGTTGTTGACGGTATCGATCAGCGCTTCCCGCAACCCCGGCTTTGCATCCAGTCCATGGGCACAATCGGCGAAAGCCCCCTGTCCCGGCAGAACGATGCGATGCGCATTGCGGATATCTTCCGGATCTGCGGTGATTCTGACATCGGCGTCGATCCCGGTATCAGCAGCTGCCTGTGCGATGGCGCGGGCTGCGGAAGCTAGATTGCCGCCGTCATAATCGATGACGGTGATCAATTGCCGGTGGGAGGTGTGACTGGTCATGATTGCGGGTCTTTTCCGGCATGAAGATCGGCATAGCGGAGGAGCGCTCCATTGCGGGTTTCCGCAAGGATTTCCGGGCCTCTGTTCCAGCCGGTCAGCGAAAGTTCACATCCCCGCAGGGATGTCGCGAAAGCCGAAAGTCCGACATGGGACAGGACGATCCAGGGAAGCAGCAGAGGAGACCCGGCCAGAAAGCTCCAGGCCATGATCGATAATCCCCCAATGATGCAGCCTGTGATCGGTGCTCCGCGCAGTAACAGCCCGATCCAGCCGAAAAACAGAACGAGCAGATCGGCTTTCTGGGCGATCATTCGGGGCAGCTTGTTGCCCGCTGGTGACAACCAGGCGGTGTGGAGTCTCATCCAGCCAGCCCCCATGATCGAAGCGCAGATGTCAGGTCACAGTTCACAGAACGCCCTTTGTGGAAGGGATGATTCCGGCAGCCCGTGGGTCATGTTCGGTTGCCATGCGCATGGCGCGGGCAAGGGCCTTGAATGCAGATTCAGCGATATGGTGGCAGTTGGTTCCGGCACGGCAGGAAATGTGCAGGGTGCTCATGGAGGCCATGGCAAAGGCGCGGAAAAACTCCTCGAACAGTTCAGTGTCCATTTCACCGATTTTGTCGCGGGGGAAAGCCACGGACCACGCAAGGAACGGCCGGCCGGAGATATCGGCCACAGCTTCGCTCAGGGCTTCATCCAAAGGCACCAGAGCATTGCCGAAACGGCGGATGCCACGGCGGTCGCCCAATGCTTTGTGAAATGCCTGTCCCAGAGCGATGCCCGTGTCCTCAACCGTGTGGTGAAAATCGATATGCAGGTCGCCTTTGGCAACGATGTCGATATCGAACATGCCATGCCGCGCAAGGGCCGTCAGCATATGGTCGAAAAAGCCGATACCGGTTTCGATGCTGGCTTTGCCGCTACCGTCCAGATTGATGGTGAGGGCGATGTCTGTTTCACCGGTCACACGATGGACAGAGGCAGTGCGGGAGGCTCCTGCGCCTGGAGCTGAGGCCGAGGTCTGGGTCATTGTCGGGTGTTTTACCAGCATGTCGCGTTCTGTGCCATTGGCTGGGCCTTTGTTCCTGTGGGAAAGATGACGAAAATTGTCAGCTTTCCGTGCGGGCGAACGCGTTCTTCTTGGCATTGCTTGCGGCTGAGGGTATGTGACTGCTTCTTTGGCGTGGTTGAAGCAGCAGCTGGCAACCATCTTCCTTTTCACAGCTATTGGAGCAGAAGCCCTCATGAGCTGGCTTACAGATTACGTACGGCCCCGCATTCGCGGATTGCTCCATCGTGAGGTTCCCGACAATCTCTGGACGAATTGCAGCAACTGTAATCAGATGATCCTGACGAAGGAGCTGACGCGATCAATGAATGTCTGTCCGCATTGCGGACACCACATGAAAGCGGCAGTAGCAGAGCGTTTTGCCTGGACGTTTGATGAGGGAAGCTGGACCCGCATTGAGCTGCCGAAAGTCGCAGCCGATCCGTTGGGTTTTCGTGACCAGAAGCGTTATAATGACCGGCTGAAAGATGCGCGCTCCAAGTCGCATCTGGATGAAGCTCTGGCCGTTGCGCACGGAAAAATCGGTGGGCAGCCTGCGGTGGTCGCCATCATGGCTTATGAATTCATGGCGGGCACCATGGGCACCGCGTTGGGAGAGGCCTTCATCGCGGCCGCCCGTCTGGCCCGTTTGCAGCGCGCACCGTTGGTGATTTTCACGGCATCCGGTGGCGCTCGTATGCAGGAAGGTATGCTCAGCCTGATGCAGATGCCACGCACAACTGTTGCCGTGGAAATGCTGAAGGAAGAAGGGCTTCCTTATATCGTTGTCCTCACAAACCCCACGACTGGTGGGGTCAGCGCTTCCTTCGCCATGCTGGGGGATGTGCAGATTGCCGAACCAAAGGCCCTGATCGGGTTTGCCGGTCCGCGCGTGATTGAAGACACGGTCAGGGAGAAGCTGCCGGAGGGCTTCCAGCGCTCTGAATATCTGCTGGAGCATGGCATGCTTGATATGGTTGTGCCGCGCCGCGATCTGAAAGAAACGCTTGCCCGTGTGATCAGTCTTCTGACGGGAGCACCGAAAAATGGTGCGGCTTCGCCGGATGTGGTCGCAAAGCCGGAGGCTGTCTGAGCATCATGACATCGGCTGCTGGGGGAACGGGTCCGGTCGCGGAATTCACGGGTCGGACGGGTGTCGTTCTTGAACGTCTGAACCGTCTTTATCCATCTCTGATCGACCTGTCTCTTGGTCGGCTGGAAGCACTTCTGGCCCGACTGGGAAATCCGGAAGAAGAATTATCCCCGGTTGTTCATGTTGCAGGGACCAACGGTAAGGGCAGCACCTGCGCCACGTTGCGGGCGCTGGGAGAAGCATCCGGCTGGCGCGTTCATGTGACCAGTTCTCCGCATCTGGTCGATGTGCGTGAGCGTTTCCGTGTTGCCGGAACGC
>JAAYUA010000127.1 GCA_012517935.1 Acetobacter sp.
AGGTGCTGGAAGGACGATCGAAAGGCATTGCGATGGCCGGTCGTCCGATCAGGAACCCCTGAATTTCCTCGCAGTCATGTGCGTCAAGGAAGCCGAGTTGTTCCTCGGTTTCTACGCCTTCAGCACAGCATGTCATGTCCAATGAGTGCGCCAGATGAAGAAGGCAGCGGACGACAGTATCAACGCGGCTATCCTTTCCAATACGATGGATCAGTTTGCGATCCAGCTTGATCTGGGTGAATGGCAGGTCAATCAGCCGTTCCAGCGCCTGAGATCCCGTTCCGAAATCATCCAGAACAAGTTTCACGCCCAGCGCGCGAATACGTGACAGTTCTTTTCGCGAAAGATCTGAGGGTCCGAAATTTCCCTGCTCAGAAAATTCAATCTGAAGCCTGGATGGAGCAAGGCCGCTTGCTGAAAGCGCGGCTTCAATGGTTTTCGAAACACGTTCGGTTTCGAGCCATGAAGGAGAAATATTGACAGACAGGCCGAGAGGTTTTTCCCAATTTTGTGCGGCCTGACAGGTGTAATGAAGAACCCATCGGTCAATATTTTCAATAAGTTTCAGTTTTTCAGCTAATTTGAGGAAAATGTCCGGAACGATATTACCGACGCCAGGGCAGTTCCAACGAACAAGGGCTTCAAATGCGACGACATGTTCAGTGGCTGTTTCAAGAACGGGCATCCAGTTGATCTGGAAAGCATTGTGGCTGATGGCTTGTTTCAGATTTTCTTCCATGGATGTGTCAGTCATGTTTTTTTCAGGGAGCAATGTTCAGAAAAATTATATCGAATAGCATTCTGGAAAGTTCCTTAATTTCAAAATGAATATTTTATGAGGCTTCAAAAGCTGTTTCAGATTTTTCTTTTCCAAAGAACCTTAATAATGGATGCACGATATCCCCATAACCTTCCTGTGTTTTTGAGTGTTTTAAAAAATCAATAATTTTCCTTATCTGCGGAAGAAGATGATCCATATCGGCATAAGATGCAATCCGAAATCCCGGTTCACCTGCTTGTCGTTTTCCTGTCAGATCACCAGCGCCCCTGTTGCGGAAATCTTCATCCGCTATGCGGAAACCATCGTCACTGTCTCGCAGAAGTTTAAGTCGGCTGCGGGCTGTTGCGGACAGATTGTTTTCGTGCAGCAGCAGACAAAAGGAGGCTTCCGAGCCTCGCCCCACTCTTCCACGGAGCTGATGCAGTTGCGCCAGTCCAAAGCGTTCGGCGTGTTCTATGATCATGACGGTTGCTGAAGGCACATCCACACCGACTTCGATCACTGTGGTTGCAACCAGAATGCGCGTGTCACCCTTAACGAAAGCCTCCAGATTTTCTTCGCGTTCAGCAACATCCTGCTGACCATGTGCCAGGCCCACCAATGCGCCGAAACGTTCCTGTAATGCTTTGTGCCGTTCTTCTGCCGCTGCGACGTCGAGCTCTTCACTTTCAGCGACAAGAGGGCAGACCCAGAAAACGCGTCCTCCACGGGCGATGGCGCGGGCGATGGCTTCCGTAATTTTTTCCAGTGTTTCAAGGTTATGGAGCGATGTTTTGACTGGTTTTCGGCCAGCGGGGCGGCTGTCGAGACGACTGACCTGTAACTGCCCCCATCGCGTCAGTAATAATGTGCGTGGGATAGGTGTGGCGGTCATGACCAGCATGTGAGGCGACATGCCTTTGGCTGTGAGTTCCAGACGCTGGGCGACGCCAAAACGATGCTGTTCATCCACTATGGCCAGAGCAAGATCGTGAAAGACGACATTTTCCTGCACAAGAGCATGTGTGCCAATAATGAGTTTTGCAGAACCGTCTGCTATCGCGGCCAGAGTCTCCTTGCGAGCCTTACCGCGCACCGATCCAGACAGAAAGGCGACCGGCACCGGGGAAAGGCGTGTGAAGGTTGCGAAGTGCTGGCGTGCGAGGATTTCCGTGGGGGCCATGATGGCTGCCTGAGCACCGCTTTCGGCAACCTTGAGCATTGCCATCAGCGCGACAAGAGTTTTGCCCGATCCGACGTCGCCTTGAAGCAGGCGGGTCATGCGGTGTCCGGAGCCGATATCGTGGTTGATTTCGGCAATGACCCAGCTTTGGGCTTCTGTGGGTGCGTGTCCGAAACGGCGCAGAGCTTCGGCGCACATTTCGCCGTTTCCAAGTATGAGACGACCGGGCAGGGCGCGCAGGGCTGCACGGGCGCGTTGCAGGGCGATCTGATCGGCCATGATTTCATCTGCCGCCAGGCGTGTTCGCGCAAGGCTGCGTTGTTTTTCCCAGTCTTCGACGTGTGGAAAATCTCCAGGAAAATGCAGCCAGAGAAGCGCCGTTCGGAAATCAGGCCATTGCGTTTGGGCTATGACCTGCTCCGGATACCATTCAGGCAGATTGTCGGGAATAAGTGTGATGGCCTGCCGAATCATTCGACGAATCTGGTTTGTAAAAAGCCCGGCGGTCAGAGGCCAGACGGAATCCAGCGTCGGAATGGCGGAAAGATCGTTGCCGGGCAGCAGATAATCAGGATTGGTGATGACGGGACGGCCGGCAAATTCTTCGGTGCGACCTGAAATGACAATGGAAGCGCCGGGTTTAAGGGAACGGGCCTGCCACTTGGCAAAAAAAGTGAGACTGCATTCTCCTGTGCCGTCATCAATAACCGCACGCCATGGCTGCCGGGCATGCGCAGGTGGCGTGACGCGGGATATGATTCCGCTCAGTGTGGCAATCCGTCCGGGTTGCAGTTCGCGAATGGTTGGACGCCACCGACGATCCGTTACACTTTCGGGGAGGTGCCACAGCAGATCGACAACTTCCCGTCCGCCGGTGACGCGGGCAAGCTGCCGAGCCAGTGCCGGGCCTGCTCCGCGCAAACTGTCCAGAGGAGCGAACAGTCCATCGATCGCCTGTTCAGTGGCTGCGTCCACCTGATTGTCTCCGTTTCTGCTCCGGTTCATGTCGATCGTCATGAAGCTCACATTTTCATGAGGCTGACAGCTGACGTTGCCGAGGGTATATAACAGGATCTCATGGAACAAAACGAAACCAACATATCCGCCGTGGCATCTGCCACAACCGACGATGGGCTGGCGGTTCGCCGCCGTCGTCTTTCTTTCCGGGCCGTGCATCGAGGCACCCAGGAAACAGATCTGCTGATTGGCGGATTTGTGGAGGCTCATGTTGCGCAGATGGGCGATGCCGAGTTGACGGACATGGAACAGGTTCTCGAAATTCCGGATCCTGAACTGGCTGACTGGTTGACGGGGCGTCTGGCTTTGCCGGAAGAACGCGCGACGCCAATGCTTCGCCGGATGCACACATGGTGCATCGCCAATGTAAAACGGGTGTAACGGGAAACTGGGATTTACGATGAGTGCAGACGCGTCCGTTGCTTCAAGAGTTGCAACAATATGGGGTGTGCCCGATGGCTACGATGCCATCCTGCTTGGCCGAAGGGCGAGTGAACATAAAGGGCCGGTCCTGCATGTTGTGCGTGACGATTCAGGCATGGCGAGTCTGGCGGAACGGATCACGCTGTTTTCACCCGAAGTTGAAGTTCTGACTTTTCCCGCCTGGGATTGTCTTCCATATGATCGCGTTTCACCCAATCCGGTTCTGGTTGCAGCCCGCGTTGCGACGTTGTCGCGTCTGCTTGAACCTGCGTCCGGTCCCCGGATTGTTCTGACAACACCTTCTGCGCTGCTGCAGCGGGTTGCTCCGCGCGCGGCATTCTCTGGACAGTCTCTTTCCGTTTCACAGGGAGAAACACTCGATTCCGAATTTCTGATCGAGCTCCTTGTCTCCAATGGTTACACCCGGACCGACACGGTGATGGAGCCGGGTGAATTCGCGACACGCGGTGGTATTTTTGATCTTTATCCGGCAGGACAGGGGGAGCCGGTCAGGCTCGATCTGTTTGGGGATGAGGTCGAAAATATCCGCTATTTCGATCCGGGCACGCAGCGCTCCACAGATAGGACTGAAGCGCTGGTTCTGAGGCCGGTTTCGGAATTTTCTCTTGATAAAGAGAGTATTTCACGTTTCCGCTCAGGGTGGCGTGATCTGTTCGGGCCGTCAGCAGCTTCCGATCCGATTTATGAGCATATTTCCGACGGGCGTCGTTATCCCGGAATTGAACACTGGCTTCCATTGTTCCAGCCTTCGATGGAAACGCTTTTCGATTATCTTCCGGGTGTTGCCCTGTCTCTTTCGACCCAGATGGACGAAGCCGTCAACGCACGTCTGGAGATGATTCAGGATCATTATCAGGCGCGTCGTTCGCCTCCGCGCGAAGGTGAAACGCCATATCGTCCATTGCCGCCGCATCTTCTTTATCTTGACCGAAAGGGATGGGATGCTGCGCTGGATCGTCTGCCGATCACGACATTCAGTTCTTTTGCACGACCTGATAATGCGGGGGGCATGGATGCCGGTGGTCGCCCGGGCAAGATGTTTTCCGCGATGGTTCCCAAGGGAGAGCGGGAAAAAGTCTTTACTCTTCTTGGTGAACATTGCCGTGACTGGAGCGATACGGGGCGGCGCTGTGTCGTCGCGGCTTGGACGCGTGGTTCAAGGGAACGCATTGCGACGCTTCTGACGGAGCATGGGATTCCCGTCCAGATTTTGCCGGATTGGGCTGCCGTCCGAAAAATGAAGCCTGGTCCTGTGGGTTTGCTGACCTTTGGCCTTGATCGCGGTTTTGTCGCGGACGATATGGTGATTGTGTCCGAGCAGGATCTTCTGGGGGAGCGTATTGGTCGTCCCCCGAGAAAGCGCCGCAAGGCTGATGAACTTATCGCTGAAGCGGGAGAGATGAGCGAAGGCGATCTGATCGTTCATCAGGATTATGGAATTGGACGTTATGATGGGCTTGAGACCGTAACGGTCGGGGTTGCGCCGCATGATTGTCTGCGTCTGCTTTATGACGGAGGGCAGAAACTGTATCTGCCTGTTGAGAACATCGAACTTCTGAGCCGCTTTGGTTCCGATCAGGTTGGTGTTGCGCTCGATAAGCTCGGTGGAGCGTCCTGGCAGACCCGCAAGGCAAAAATGAAGCAACGTATCCGGGATATGGCCGGAGCGTTGATTCGAACTGCTGCTGCGCGTGCGCTGCGTGAAGCGCCGGTTCTGCAACCTGCGGAAGGGTTGTGGGATGAGTTCTGTGCAGGTTTTCCGTTTGTGGAAACGGATGATCAGGCGCGTGCGATTGCGGACGTTCTGGATGATATGGCATCGGGTCGTCCGATGGATCGGCTTATTTGCGGTGATGTTGGTTTCGGCAAGACCGAAGTTGCGTTGCGTGCGGCCTTTATTGCGGCAATGAGTGGCCAGCAGGTTGCTGTTGTTGTGCCAACCACGTTGCTGGCGCGGCAGCATTTCCGGACTTTCCTGGCGCGTTTCAGTGATCTTCCCCTGAATATTGCACAGCTTTCACGGATGGTCACAGCAAAGGAAGCAACACAGGTTCGTAAAGGCCTTGCTGATGGTAGCGTGAATATCATTATTGGGACGCATGCGCTTCTGGCGAAAACGGTATCCTTTGCTGATCTTGGGTTGCTGATTGTTGATGAAGAACAGCATTTCGGTGTCAGTCATAAAGAGAAACTTAAAGCACTGCGCGAAGGTGTTCACGTTCTGACACTCTCGGCAACACCTCTGCCGCGCACATTGCAGCTTTCGCTGTCAGGTGTGCGTGAGATGAGTCTGATCGCCACTCCGCCTACGGATCGTCTGGCCGTGCGGACATTCATCATGCCTTTTGATAGTGTGGTGATCCGGGAAGCCATTCAGCGTGAACGTTTCCGAGGTGGGCAGATTTTCTGTGTTGCACCGCGTGTCGAAGATCTGGATCGTCTGAATACGCGACTTCAGGAGATTGTGCCTGATGCAAAAATTGTTCAGGCGCATGGTCGTTTGTCACCGACAGAACTTGAGCGGGTGATGACCGAATTTTCGGATGGGAAATATGATATTCTGCTTTCGACAAATATTGTCGAAAGTGGGCTGGATATGCCTGCCGTGAATACGCTCATCATTCATCGCGCGGATATGTTCGGCCTTGGGCAATTGTATCAGCTGCGTGGACGTGTTGGCAGCGGCAAGCAGCGTGGATATGCCTATCTCACCTGGCCGCAGACACATATTCTTCCGGCTTCGGCGCAGAAGCGTCTGGAAATCATGCAGTCTCTCGACACTCTGGGGGCTGGCTTCACGCTTGCTTCGCATGACCTCGATTTGCGTGGCGCAGGCAATCTTCTGGGCGATGAGCAATCGGGCCACATCCGTGAAGTGGGGATCGAGCTTTATCAGCAGATGCTACAAGATGCGGTGGCGGATCTTCGAAAAGAACGTGGGCGCGAAAATGCGCAGGATCGCGAATGGACGCCGAACATCATTCTTGGCCTGCCGGTTCTGATTCCGGACAGTTATGTGAAGGATCTTCCTGTTCGTCTGTCACTTTATCGGCGGATTGGCGCTTTGGCGTCCGATGCGGAGATCGAGGCAATGGAGGCGGAACTTGTCGATCGTTTTGGCACCTTGCCGCAGGAAGCCAAAAATCTGCTGCATGTTGTGACTCTCAAGCGTTTCTGTCGTGAAGCTGGGATCGAACGTCTTGAAGTCGGACCCAAGGGCATGGTCATCCAGTTCCGCGGCAACAGTTTTGGAAACCCGGAAGGGCTGATCCGCTGGATGGGTCAATGGAAAGAAGGTGTGATCCGGCTGCGTCCGGATCATAAGCTGGCGATCGTGGGTGAGATGGAGAACGCGCATCGAATTTCCATGGCGCGAAAGGTTACATCGATTCTGGCCCAGCTTCGACGGGACATTCAGAATTAAAAATGAACCGTCCTGTCTTCTTATGTAAAGACAGGACGGTTCCGGGAGGATCGTTCAAAGAGACACAGAGCCATGACGGAAGTAACGGATGACATGCCGTTTCAGTTCTTCCGTGTTGCCCATCGTGAGATTATGCAGCGATCTGACACTGTCATGGGTTGCATAAAATCGTCTTGTATTGTCATCATTTTCCAGAATCAGGGCGCCCAGAAAAGTGCCGTTATCTTCTATGATGCGTGAATTGTACATTTGTTACTGCCTTGTCGTGCTGTAGTGCAGGAAGGGGCAGAACGTTCTGTCTGCTTCCTACATATATGAGTTCAGTTTCATGTTGTGCGGTTTTCCCCGGGTTACATCGTGTGCCGTATCGCATTCGGAATATGGTGGACAGCATGATTGGGATCTCCCTTCCTGTGCTCTGATTAGTTATTTGATATATTCAGGGATTTTCTGTTCCCATGAATAAATTCCCTCATTCAGTATCGTGGGATTGTTGCGTCCATCTGTGATTTGGACACTATGTTCTCCACGAATGCTGACTGGAACATCCCCGCGCAATGTAACACGTTGCAATTCGCGTTCCTGATAACCGAAATCGGCGGTGGCGCGATGCTGTGTCGAGCGATTGTCCCAGATTGCGATATCTCCGGCCTGCCAGTACCATGTGACTGTATTTTCAGGTCGTGAGATATAAGATTGGAAAAGCTCCAGAATCGTATTCGAATCTGGAAGATTCAGATCAGATATTCGTTTTATGAAATTTGCAAGCAGAAGGCATTTTTCGCCGGTTTCAGGATGCACATGAACGATGGGGTGTCGGGCTTCGAAGATTTTTGATGCGAATATATTCTGTTGCCATCTTACGAAATCCCAATCGCGTTCAGCAATCAGATCGGTGTGATCATAGTCATGGTTTGTGTGAATGGCCCATAGCTTCTCCGCCAGTTCCTGAAGTGGAACAGGAAGCGTCCGATAGGCATTGGCCGTATTGGCCCACAATGTCGCGCCACCATAGGGTGTTGGCTTCACACAACGCAGGATAGAAGCCTTTGGGAAGGACGCCATGAAGGTCATATCGGCGTGCCAGGTATTTGCTGCGCGGCCGTTTTTCGCTTTCAGCTCGAAAATATGATTGGTGCCTTTCGGACTGGTGACCGTTGGGTGAGGAACCAGAGGACCGAACAGCTTTCCAAGTTCTTCCTGAGCAAGGCTGTCGAGAGACTGTTCGCGGAAAAAAACCACTTTATATTTTAGTACATTCTTCCATACCCACTGAATGATCTCTGCATCCAGTCGAGGGGAAAGGGTGAGTCCCCGTATCTCAGCTCCGATATTTCCAGCGATTCGATGGAGTGTGACGCGTTTCCCATCGTGTAAAATGCTATCCGGCATGAAGACCTCCACTTAACAACCAAAAAAAATAGTTAATTTTCGAAATCCGACAGGATTAATAACTGATACATATCAATGAGTTATCATCATATGCATCTGTCTCGTCCGAATTCTCGAATGTTCCATGCCTGAACTTCCTGGATTCTCTTATGAATCACTCTATGGATTGTTAGTTATTGCAAGATTGCGATAAAAACAACATTGACTAATCGTTTTATCCAAATATTTTCACGAGTCGTAAGTTGATATATCATATATCACATAAAATATGCGTGGATATTATGGTTCCTATGGGTTTTCGAAGGTTTCGCCGGATCGGTCTTTATGCCTCAGTCGCATTCTCTGAATGCGTTCTGGCAATGAATGCCTATGCGATTCCTCATCAGGAATCAGCTTCAGCGAAATCAACACAGGCCACGAGATCTGCGGATGGTTCGGAAGAAATTACGGTTGCTGTGCGCCGCCGATCCGAACCTTTGCAGAAAGTTCCTGTTTCGACTTATGTCTATACTGCGCAGCAGGCGATCAAAGATAATGTCCATGATATGCAGGGCATTTTCGAGTTCGTTCCATCGGCGAATTTTCGCGCCAATGCTTCATCCAAAGATCGATCAATGTTCATCAGAGGAATTGGAACGATTTCGACATCCCCTGGTGTCGAACCGTCGGTTTCAACTGTCATTGATGGTGTTGTACTTGCCCGTCCCGGACCTGCAACATCAGACATTGTCGGTCTTGACCATGTGGAGGTCATGCGGGGGCCGCAAGGCACATTATTTGGAAAAAACTCATCAGCCGGAGCCGTCAATATCGTGACTGCCCGGCCAACTGAGGATTTTCATGCCTTCATGGAAGGATCATACTTCTCTGGGAATGAATATAGACTCACGGGTCAGACTTCAGGGACGCTCGTTCCTTCGAAAGTCATTGCCAGTGCGGCTTTTCTGGTTGGCGGATTTGATGGGAATGTGACCAATCTGGCGAACAATCAGACCGTGAATGGCTATGAGCATCGGGGCGCACGTTCAAAAATACAGTGGACGCCAGATGAACGAAACACTATCACGCTCGCTTTTGATTATATGTATCAAAATGATCGGGTGCCCACGGGCGTATATACCTCGACTCAGAATATTTCCTATCCTGACCATCAAGTGACTCTTCATCCTGCTCTGGCTGATGCTCTTGCGCAGGAAGGCGTTCATTCATCGCAAAACAATACGAAGGTCAGCAACAATACCACCAGCAGGTCGGTTGATCATACAGGTGGTGTTGGCATCACGTTGGATCATGATCTGGGTCACGGATACAAGCTGACTTCGATATCAGCCTATAGGCAATGGAAGAATGTGCAGGATCAGGATTATGATGGTCTTGCAGATATTCATGCTGGCTTGCCTGAAGTGCGAGACCATGGTCTTCTCAATTTCTGGCAGGCATCGCAGGAGGTGCGCATAGCTTCTCCCAAAGGGCATTTTTTCGATTATGTCGCGGGACTTTATTATCTGCACACCAATGATCGGGAGGTTTATCAACGTTCCCTTCTGGTTGATGGAAGCAGGGCACAGGGAGAATCCCATTATGGAACGACTGGCAATAATTACGCCGTATTTGGCGAAGGAAATCTGAATTTTACAAAAAAATTCAGAGCTATTCTTGGTTTGCGCCTGCTTCGCGATGATCTTGGATATGATATGTCCCGCGTATCCAGTTCGGCAACAGCGGTCACAGGCATTCGGCCTTCTTATGCCTCTTCCGGGTCAACAAGTCATAATGGCTATGTCGATCGTATCGGTCTGCAGTACGATATCAACTCCAATATAAACAGCTATTTTACATATTCCCATGGTTACAAGGGAATTGCATATAATGTCTTTTTCAATATGGCCGATTCTGATTCTCATGCCCTTAAGCCGGAAGAGAATGACAGCTTTGAAATCGGTCTGAAATCACAGTTCTGGCACAGAAAGGTTACAGCCAATTTTTCAGGATTCATTGAAGATTTTTCAAATTATCAGGCAAATTTTCTGGATCAGGTGGCGGGTGGAACGGTCTATCGCATGATCAATGCGGGGTCAGTTTCATCCAAAGGGTTTGAAGGAGACATTTCGGCGCGTGTTTTGCCTGGCCTGTCTCTTGGAAGTAATTTTTCTTACACATATGCTGTTGTTGATAAATTTCACTGCCCTGAAAATTCTCCCGCATCCTGCAACATCAATGGGAAAACATTGCCTTTTGCTCCACGATGGAAATTCGTGATGAATGCAAATTATTCCCATCAATTGAATGAACGTTTCAAGGTTTCAGTAGGAAGCGATTACGTCTGGCAGAGCCAAACGCAGTTTGCTTTGACGGAAACACCTGACACTGTGCAGAAATCATACGGAATCTGGAATTTGAATGCCGGATTTGAAGACCGGAAACTTGGCGTGACTCTTACGCTCATTCTAAGGAATGTTCTTGATAAACACTATTTCTCCTACATGAGTTATGGAGCCATCGGTGGTGTTCTGAGTTCTCTGTCCAGAGATTATGGCCGTTACGGTGGTTTTGTCCTCAGGAAAGATTTCTGAGAGATGATTCCATCAACGAAAAATGCCTTTGCCTGAGATGAACATCGTGAATAAACGCATGATATTTCTTATGGTTGGCATTACCATAATCGCAGCTGCCGATCGGCAGGTCATGTCCTTGCTCAAGCCTGTTCTGGATAATGAATTCGGATGGAGCGTGCGTGATTATGCTGGAATTTCAACCGTTACACAGATTGCGAGCGCAGTCAGCCTTCTGATTTCGGGATGGTTGGTTGATCGTCTGGGACCACGTTGGACATTGGGGGCTGCAATGTCTGGTTGGAGCCTGATGACCATCTGTCATGCTGTTGCCCGTAATGTTGTGCAGTTTTCAATGATCAGGGGAGCATTGGGTGCCTTTGAAGGGGCTGGGATGCCAAGCGTCATGAAGGTTGTCGCAACCACGATCCCGCGACATCAAAGAGCCATGACGGTTGGATATCTGAACGCAGCCCCAAATGTTTCTGCGATCATAACGCCTCTGGTTGTAACATCGTTGATGCTGTATATTGATTGGAGAGAAATTGTTACAGGGCTGGGTGTTATCGGCTTTTTCCTCGTTTTTTTGTGGTTTCATAAGGGAAGCCCGGTTCTTGAGAGGAAAGCTCCTGCCAAGCGTCAGGAATCGCGTGCCCCGGCAGGATGGAAGCGTCTGATTTCTGTGTTTTCTGTGTGTAAGGTCTGTTCGGATGCGACGTGGTGGGTCACCCTGTTCTGGCTTCCCGACATTCTTTATACACATTTTCATTTGACGATCCAGGAAACCGGAATGGCAACAGCACCTGTTTATGTGGGAGCTGCAGCAGGTGCCATCCTTGGAGGAATCCTGCCACGCTGGTTATCGCCGGTTTTTAAAACACATGAACAGGCCAGACGCGTGGTCATGGCGTTTGCAGCCCTTTGCATCCTTCCTGTGTCGCTTGTTTTTGTGACCAGTTCTCTTCTCCTTGGTGTTGCTCTTCTTGCTCTGGCTCTTGCAGCGCATCAGGTTTTTTCAAGCAATCTCTTTGGAATTGCGACGGAGTGGGCGCCAGAAGAGCATGTCGGTCGTCTTGTGGGTGTGGGTGCCTTTTGCGGAAATCTGGGTGGCGCCACTATTCTTTGGCTTACCGGTTTCATTCCCATGGGTTTTGTTTTTGCAGGATGTGGCGTTGCCTATCTTGCTGCCTGGAGCGTTCTGGAAGCCGGAGCATCTCCTCGGTGGTTGAAGAAACATTTTCAATTATCGTCTCATAATGTTGTTTTTGAAGGATTATGATTATGAACTGGATTTCCGATGATCAGCGTTATGAAAATGCTGAATTCCGACGTTGCGGGCGTTCCGGTCTGGATCTTCCTCTGATTTCTCTGGGTCTTTGGCATAATTTTGGTGATGTTGATTCCTATGCGACCGGGCGGTCCATTTTGCGCCGTGCTTTTGATCGTGGCGTAACCCATTTTGATCTCGCGAATAATTACGGCACACCTTACGGATCGGCAGAACGAAATTTCGGTCGTATTCTGGCTGAAGATTTTGCTGCGTATCGTGATGAACTGATTATTTCCACAAAAGCGGGTTGGGATATGTGGCCCGGACCTTATGGGAATGGTGGTTCCCGTAAATATCTGCTGGCTTCTCTGGATCAGAGTCTGCGGCGTATGGGGCTGGCATATGTTGATGTTTTCTATTCGCATCGTCCGACCCCGGATGTTCCGCTTGAGGAAACAATCGGGGCGTTGATTCATGCTCACCGGCAGGGAAAAGCTTTGTATGTCGGGATTTCTTCGTACAATGCTGAGGACACAAGACGCGCTGAGAACATCCTGAAGCAGGAGGGCGTGCCGCTTCTGGTGCATCAGCCGAGCTATTCATTGCTGAACAGGGAGATCGAGGTTGATCTGCTCCAGACTCTTGATGAGCTGGGTGTCGGATGTGCGGTTTTCTCTCCGTTGGCTCAAGGTGTTCTGACTGAGAAGTATCTTGCTGGAATACCGGAAGACTCACGTGCGGAAAGAAGCCGTTTTCTTGATAAAGACAGCATTACGGACAAACAGATTGGCAAAGTCCGGTCATTGCTTGCGCTTGCAAGGCAGCGTGGTCAGACGTTGCCCCAGATGGCGGTTGCCTGGACGCTGCGTGACCCACGTGTGACAACGGCGATCATCGGGGCAAGGAACGTTCAGCAGCTTGATGACACATTGGATGCCATTAAAAATATTACATTCAGTTCGGAGGAAGAAAAGCTTATAAACAGGATCACGATCTGAGCCTTCGTGGTTTTGGCATCATGAACAGATGCTGGGCCGCGTGTTGGAGATAATATGGTGATGTCTTCCTGTCTGATGCGTATTCTGTCCAAAGCACGTTTTTTCGCGGTGGCGGGAGTGACATCCGCATTTCTGTGTCATTCTGCTTTCGCGGCGCTTCCTGTCGGTGCAAAGGCGCCGGATTTTACGCTTGATGCCGCGCTGGCAGGCAAGCCTATGAAATTCTCGTTGAAACAGGCTCTGAGCAAGGGGCCTGTGGTGCTGTATTTCTTTCCGGCGGCCTTCACCAGCGGTTGCATTATTGAAGCGCATGAGTTTGCTGATGCAACCGATGAGTTCAAAAAACTTGGTGCAATGGTTGTCGGTGTGACAGCAGGCAATATTGACAGGATTTCCGAGTTTTCAAAAGTTGAGTGTCGGGACAAATTTGCAGTTGCGGCTGATCCGGATGCGAAGGTTGCCGCGGAATATACAGATCAGATCACGATGAATGGTCTGCCGCTGTCAGACAGAACCTCTTATGTCATCGCTCCGGATGGAACCATTTTATTGAGTTTTACAAATCGCAGTCCTGAACTTCATATTCAGAAAGCGTTGGAGGCTGTGAAGGCGTGGAAGGAAGATCATTCCTGATCCCAGCCTGATGGAAAACAAGAATATGGCAACCCTGTAGATATGGTGAAAAACCGATATTTCTCAGGGATGGAGAGTGACCATTTTAATGGTCGCTTCTTCAACCTGTTTCCCCGGACGGAACAATCCTCCATCAAGGACATTATCCGGTGGAAAAGGACATCGCAGCCTGCAAAATGGCCTGATTCTGTATCGGTTACGCAGGCTGTCCCTGATGAAAGCAGTCAGGAACCGTGCATTACGCTTTCCGGGCATGCATCGGTGCTCATTCAGATTCAGGGGTTGAATATCCTGACCGATCCGATCTGGTCAGAAAGAGCCGGGCCTTTCTCATGGGCTGGACCTCGGCGGGTCTGTCGTCCGGGTATTGCCTTTGAAAATATTCCGAAGATTGATGTCATTTTATTGAGTCATAATCACTATGACCATCTTGATATCGCGACACTTCGCAAGCTTATCGAGCGGGACAACCCGCGTGTGATTACACCTTATGGAAATGACAGGATTATCCATAAATCTATCCCATCAGCGCATACGATAACGGGCGATTGGTGGGACCGCATCAAGCTTCAGGAAGATGTTGAGGTTACGATCACACCGGCCCAGCATTGGTCTGCCAGGGGGATATTCGATCGGAGAATGGCTCTGTGGTCTGGATTTTTTGTTCGGGCAGGTCGGTGGAGCATCTATTTCGCGGGAGACACAGGTTATGGGGATGGCCGGATCTTTCCTTTGATCCGGGAATCTCTTGGTGCCCCTGATATCGCCTTGCTCCCGATCGGTGCTTATGAACCGCGCTGGATGATGCGGGATTCCCACATGGACCCAGCCGAGGCACTGACGGTCTGTGAGGCGCTTGAAGCCCGTCAGGCTCTCGCGTTGCATTGGGGGGTGTTTAATCTCAGCGACGAGGGGCGGGACGAGCCGGCTGAACTTCTGCGCCGTGTCGTCGCGCAGCGTGGGATTGATGCGCAAAGATTCATAGCGCCGGAGCCGGGGTATGTCTGCCGGATGGAATAAGCGGGGAGAAGCTGTGTCCTCCCCACTTTTGTCTGCAGCTTAATCGAGGGGGATATTGACTGCCGATGAAACGGCGCTTGCGACACCTGGAGCGGCTGCGAGAATGGTTCCAGGGCCGGTCAGGCCGCCATCGCGCAGAAACGGTGAAACAACGGCTCCAGCTTCTTCCAGAATGCTCAGTGCAGCGGCGACATCCCAGAGATTGATGACGATCTCGATATAGGCATCAAGACGGCCGCAGGCGACGTCCGCAAGGGCGAGCGCCCCGGAGCCGCCGGAACGGGGCATCGCACCCAGAGACATGACGCCGCCGATCTTTTCCATGAAAACAGGTTCGGGAACGCGGTTGCTCCAACCCATTTCGATCATGGCGCTGCGTGTGTCAGTGACCGGGGAAGCATGGATGCGCTGCCCATTCAGGAAAGCACCCTTGCCAGTGAGAGCTGTCCAGACTTCATTCAGGGCGGGAGCATGAATGATGCCCGCAACAGGACGATCACCGTCCAGCAAGCCCAGAGAAATGCACCACCGGCTGCGTCCACGGGCAAAATTCGATGTGCCATCAATGGGGTCGACAACCCATCGCAAGCCACCCTCACGGGTCTGGCCATTTTCTTCTCCCTGGAAGCCATCATCCGGGAAAAGCTCGCCAATACGTTTCGATATAAAGGCTTCGACGGCACCATCGGCTTCGGTCAGCCAGTCCTGTGCGGATTTCTGGGTGCCTGTTGGACCGCCCGGTGGTGGGCGCATGGACATGGCAAGTCGTGCTGCGTCGGCAACAACAGCGCGTGCGGCTTGCAGGCGATAGTCAAGGGCTGGGCTCATAAGTGGCTGTGTCCTTGTGCTTTTCTGGTGTGGGAGAGATTGGGAAGAGTTCTCAATTCCGTGACTTCTCCGGAAATTGAGTGAGTGGTGACTTGCCCCGTGTAAAAACGGCTTTAGTGTCCGTTCCGGTCAGAAAGCGGGCAAGCTCTGGCAGAACGGACCGGATGTTCCGGTTTGTGTTATGGGAGGCCGTATCCTCATGACCGAACTGACGCAAGGCATCAGACCGGAAAATCATGAAGATGAGCAGTCGCTGTCAATGTGGCGCACATTCGACAGGGCGGAGTGGAGCCGTTTGCGCTTCAATACGCCTTTGTCACTGTCGCGTTCTGATATCGAAATGCTGCATGGCGTCAGTGACCCTCTGTCTCTCGACGAGGTTGCTCATATCTATCTGCCTTTGTCCCGCCTGTTGAATATCCAGTTCCGTGCTGCACGGGCTCTGGACACGGTTGAAGACACTTTTCTGGGGCGTCCACCGCGCAAAGTGCCGTTTATTGTCGGCGTGGCAGGTAGTGTTGCTGCCGGGAAAAGCACCTTTGCCCGTGTTCTACAGGCTGTTCTAAGCCGCTGGCCCGAGCATCCGAATGTCGATCTGGTGACAACGGATGGCTGGCTTTATCCGACGCGTGTTCTTCAGGAACGTGGCCTGATGCGTCGCAAGGGTTTCCCTGAAAGTTATGACATGAAGGGAATGTTGTCGTTTCTTGCCGCAGTGAAGGCGGGTGCGGAGACAGTGACGGCGCCGGTTTACTCTCATGTTCTGTATGATCAGGTTCCGGATCGGGTTCAAACACTGCACAGGCCGGATATTCTGATTTTTGAAGGGCTGAATGTGCTTCAGCTTTCACAGGGCGCGAGCCTTCTGGCTTCAGATTTTTTTGATTTCTCGATTTATCTCGATGCTGACAAGGATGATATCGAATCCTGGTATATCAATCGTTTTCAGGTTCTGAAAAATTCCGCGTTTCGGGACCCTGAATCGTACTTTCATTCATATTGTAAGCTAACGGACGAGGAAGCCCGCACAATGGCGCGGAAGATCTGGAGAGAGATCAATCTTCCAAATCTTGAAGAGAATATTGTGCCGACGCGGGAACGTGCGCGTGTGGTCCTGCATAAAGGCACGGATCATCGTGTGGATGAAATACGTCTTCGCAGAGTCTGATATCTCTTTGACAATGCCGGTCATCGAAATTGTGTCGTCTGTCATTTCCTGACAGACGGAAAATCCATCACCGGGCGTTATTTCCAGTGATGGTGACAGGACGATGAAAGAGATTTCATGACGATTTTTTCTAAAAGAATTATCATATCTCAATATTCGGCTGTTTTGTAATCCAGCCATTTCAATGTTTGTGTCCGCTCGCCCATGGTTTTCCAAATCATAAGGGGGGCAATAGCCAGGCCGTTTTCACTGTTTGTGAAATAGACCAAGGCATTTTTATTTTTGGGATCCATATAGACAAAGGCCTTGAAGAAGGTGTTGTCTCCCCAATGCCAGAGATAGGTGTGATTGTCTGTTTTTTCCACTCCCCAACCGAGAGCCCATGACAGTGTTCTTGAAGGGTGGCTTGACGGATGATCTGTGCAGTAGGTGCAATCCGCGTCGACCGTGACCTCCGGGCTTTCCATGATTTGAAGGATCTGGGTGCTCAGGCCTTTTCCGTTCATGATGGCTTGAAGAAACAGAGCGTAATCTCTGGCTGTGGTCATCAGGCTATAGGCTGCGTTGCCTGAACTGGAAAAGGGATCATGACGCTTGCCATCATTGCCATATCCTTCTGCCATAAGCGGAGAAAATGTGGAAACATATGTCGAGTGAGTCATGCCCAGAGGCTGGAAAACGCGCCTGTCTGCGATGACGCTTAAAGGTTGTTGTTCTATGCTCTCGACCGCTTTCTGAAGATATGCATATCCCTCACCAGAATAGCTGAAACGTTCTCCCGGTTTGAAGGATATGGTCAGTTTTCCACCTTTTGGGCGCCAGTCAGGGAAACCTGTTCTGTGACTCAAGACAATTCTTGCGGTTATGAACTTGTATTGTGGGTTGTCGGTGATTTCTTCCGGGTAGTAATGATACAAAGGCGTATCAAGATCCAGCTTGTGTTCATCGACAAGTTGCATGACGATATAGGAAAACACAGTTTTGCTGAGAGATGCAGCGCTGAATAAGGTTGAGTCGGTGATTGGACGATCTGAGTCCTTATCTGCCAGCCCCCAGTTTTCAACAGGAGATATCCTGTTGTGATGAATGGTGGCTATCGAGATGCCTGTAATATTATTATCGGCCAATTCCTGTGCAAGATATGGAGGAATTGTCTGCATTGTTGTGGAGTGTGCAAATTTGGTAGAGAAAATCGATAATGGGATAATGAAGAATTTTGAGAGTCCGTATTTTTTCTGTTTTTTAAACATTATTCTGTCTCACAAATAATAAAATATAATTTCTGTAAAA
>JAAYUA010000128.1 GCA_012517935.1 Acetobacter sp.
AGCAGGCACGAAAGTTGGCCTGGTCGGGCGGTCGGGATCCGGCAAAAGCACGATGCTCGCCCTTCTTCAGCGTCAACGTTATGTGTCAGGCGGTTCGCTTCTCATTGATGGACATGATATTCGCGATCTGACCGAGGACGCTTTGCGCGGATGCATGTCCGTCGTGCCGCAGGAAGTGTCCCTTCTGCGCCGGTCTGTTGCTGACAATATCCGTTATGGCAAACCCGACGCGACTGACGAAGATGTGTATGCTGCTGCGGAGGCTGCCGGATGCACAGACTTTATCATGGCTCTGCCTGAAGGCTTTGCAACCGAGGTCGGAGATCGCGGCATCAGGCTGTCAGGAGGCCAAAGGCAGCGTCTGGCAATAGCCCGCGCCTTCCTGCGCAACGCGCCAATCCTGATTCTGGATGAAGCCACCAGCGCCCTCGATAGTGAAAGTGAGCATCATATCCAGATGGCGCTGGAACGTCTGATGGTCGGACGCACTGTGATCGCCGTGGCGCATCGTCTTTCCACATTGCAGGATTTCGACCGTATCGTCGTCATGCAGAACGGACGCATTGTCGAAGATGGCTCACCTGCCGATCTTGAGCAGAATTCCGGGCCTTACCGCGAGTTTCTGGAACGTCAGGCGATAAATCTCACCTCAATCTAGGGGCGAGATTTCCCGCAACACATCTGACCGAAAGCATAGTCTGCATCGTTCCAGCTCTTCGGACAGATAGACGAGAGGAACTCTTACTCGTCAATCGTTGAGTGGTTACCCTTGAGGAGCCATTCGACACTGCCGACTCAGATCAAAAGGACTGCAGAAAAACAAAAATACTTCGGATTTTATTTATCTGCAGTCATCGTTTGACTGAAAAACAGCCCCTATACCGGCTCCGCATTTTCCGGCGGATGACGCAGGTCGTTCAATGAAATCGTTTGTCCAAACACACCCCAATTTTCAGGGGGAACGTCACGCAGAACAATATAAACAGGCACTAAATCATCAGCCCCCAGACCAGCCGCCTCACGGATGGCCTCCGTAAACCCGGCAAACAATTTTTGCTTGGCAGCTGTATCAAAACCACCTTCGAATGCATTGACCTCGATGCCAATCACATTCCGACCTTCTGTTTTGCCACCGTGATAAACCATACCCTCGGCGTATTCCCTGAAATAAATCCAGGTCGTACTCCGCACAAAAGGCGTATCGGGAAGCTGTTCTGCATCAAGGGCAATGGTTGTCAGCTTATCCGCCAGACCATTCTGCTTCTCTTTACTGAAGGTTCCCGCCGGATAATTGATATAAATGAGAGGCATCATCTTTCCTGACATCAATAAAGCGCATGAAAGCGCCGGAATTTCAGCACGGAACGTTACGAAGGAGACTGTTCTGCTTGGGCCGTTTCTGAGTGTGAATGGCTATACCAAACTGTCGTTATACTGCCATTCTACAGCTGCTCAATGAAGACATCGTCCGACTACCGGCCGCGACCATCGATACTGATGCGGATCTGATGTTATTCAAAGATTTTGATGAACTGGGGTGCGCTGCAAATCTCCGGATTACCGTCACGAACGACTATATCCCGGAGTGCATCGATACAGAACTCTGCATCCATCTCGTTCGACAGACGCCAGGGCAGAATTGTGTGCGTGAGCCGATCAATGACCAGAGGCGTATCAGAACAGAAATTTCATGCCCTGAGGATTTGAACGTTCCTCAGGATCGGAAATATGACGCGACGGTTTTTAGTCAAGCCTGACTGAGGGGCGGATGAAAGTGTCAATCCATGCACCAAAGCAGGAAATCAGGCCTCTCGTCCAACCGTAAAGTTCGATCTGGTGCTGACGATAAAGCATCAGATGTCCAAGACGGGCAGAAAGGCCGTTGAGGATACCTCCACCGAACACGGTTCCTCCGGGCAGTGTGCCCCAGCCATTGTAGTTCCCCAGAGCAACGATTGCCCCCTTGTTATTGAACACACAGGAAGGAATTTCCTTCTTGTTTGCAATCCACTGGGGAAGATGTCTGGCAAGATGATGGGCCTGCTGTCTTGCGACCTGTGCGGTGGGCGGCAAAGGCTCATCTGAAATATAGGAACAGTCACCCATCGCAAATACAGCCGGATCATCAATGGACTGAAGATTTGGATGAACCAGAATCTGGCCAGAACGGCTAAGTGACAGTCCCCCGAAGCTTCTGGTAACTTCCGGCGCCTTTACACCAGCAGCCCAGACCCGCATGTCCGCCTTGATATGGGTTCCATCTTTCAGACTGAAACCTTCGGCATCCGCGCCAGAAACCATTGCGTTTGTCTGAACTTTGACACCAATCCGCTCCAATTCTTTCTGGGCGGCCTGCGAAACACTTTCAGGGAATGCTGGCAGAATACGCGGACCGGCCTCAAGCAGGGTGATGTTCAGAACCGGCGGTGTCTGTGAAAAGGAATGAAGCCCCGTAAGTTCAAGGGACTTGTGAAGTTCCGCCGCAAGCTGGGTTCCCGTGGCACCACCACCGACAATGGCAATGTTCAGTTCAATATCACCTGAATAGGCGCGGAGAAGCTCCATCCGGAACTTTTCATTAAATCCGTTTGCTTCAACAAGATTGTCAATAAACAGGCAGTTCTCTGCAACGCCGGGGGTCCCGAAATCATTGGCACAGCTACCGACGGAAAGAACCAGAGCATCATAATCGACCGTGCGGCCTTCAAGCACAACCCGACCATCTGTTCCGCGGAGCGGACCCAGAACAGCCTGTTTGCTTTCACGATCCAGAGCAGTGACTTCACCCGGCCAGAACTCAAAGTGATGTCTGTTGGCCTGAGCCATAAAACTGATGCGATCATTCTCATTCTGGGCAGTTCCCGCCGCGAAACAATGCAGCATCGGCTTCCAGACATGAGAAAAACTCTTATCGATCAGGGTAATCCGAGCCAAACCTTGCTTCCCGATGGAATTTCCAAGACGTGTGGCAAGCGCCAGACCGGCAACACCACCGCCAACAATCAGGATTTCAGATTTCTTGCTCATGGATATTTCCTGAATTCACGATAAAATTTTGAAAACTGTTCTGTAGAGGCAGGTTCAGTGAACCTGCCTCCCAAGTCTATCAGAAGAAACCGAGCTTCTTTTCTGAATAGCTTGTCAGAACATTCTTGGTCTGCTGGTAGTGCTCGAGAACCATCTTGTGGGTCTCTCTGCCGATGCCGGATTTCTTGTATCCGCCAAAAGCAGCGCCAGCAGGATAGACATGGTAGCAGTTGACCCAGACGCGGCCAGCCTGAAGACCCTTTGCAACGCGGTGGCAGATGTTGCCATTACGTGACCACACGCCTGAACCAAGACCGAACTCGGTGTCATTTGCGATGGCCAGAGCTTCAGCCTCATCCTTGAAGGTCGTAACCGTCAGGACGGGTCCAAAGATTTCCTCACGGAAAATCCGCATGTTGTTGTCGCCACGGAAGACCGTCGGCTGAACATAGAAACCTTCACCCAGAGCGCTACCCAGATCAGGACGAGCACCACCGGTCAGTAGCTGCGCCTTGTCTTCATTGCGGCCAATGTCGATGTATTCCAGAATCTTGTTCTGCTGCATCAGGGAGTTCTGGGCGCCCATCATGGTTTCCGGATCAAGCGGATTACCCTGACGGATTGCCTTCACGCGTGGCAGAACACGTTCCATGAACTTGTCATAGATTGACTCATGCACCAGAGCGCGGCTCGGGCAGGAGCAGATCTGTCCCTGGTTCAGCGCGAAAAGCGTGAAGCCTTCCAGAGCTTTGTCCAGGTAATCATCGTCATGATCCATAACATCCTGGAAGAAGATGTTCGGGGACTTTCCGCCGAGCTCCAGGGTTGCCGGGATCAGGTTTTCTGCGGCTGCATGCGCGATCATCTTGCCGGTCGGGGTGGAACCCGTGAAAGCGATCTTGGCAATGCGCGTGCTGTTGGACAGAGCGGCACCGACATCACGTCCAAGGCCGTTCACAATGTTCAATGTGCCAGCCGGGAAGAGATCACCAATGATCTCCATCAGGACGAGCATGCTTGCAGGCGTTGTTTCAGCCGGCTTCATGACAACGCAGTTGCCAGCAGCCAGTGCCGGAGCGAGCTTCCATGCACCCATCAGCAGAGGGAAGTTCCAGGGAATGATCTGCCCTACAACACCCAGAGGCTCATGGAAGTGGTAAGCAATCGTCTCTCCGTTGATCTCGGAGATTCCGCCTTCCTGTGCGCGGATACAACCGGCGAAATAACGGAAATGGTCGATCGCCAGGGGAATATCGGCGTTCAGCGTCTCACGGATCGGCTTGCCGTTATCCCAGGTCTCTGCACGGGCCAGAAGGTCCAGATTGGCTTCCATGCGGTCGGCAGCCTTGAGCAGGATGTTCGAACGCTCTGCGATCGACGTATGTGCCCAAGTTTTGAACGCCTTATGTGCTGCGTCCAGCGCCAGCTCGATATCATCGGCGGAAGACTGAGGCACTTCGCACAGCGTGCGCCCATCAACCGGCGAGATATTCTTCATGTATTCGCCCTTTACAGGGGCTTTCCACTCTCCGCCGATATAATTCTCATAACGGGGCTTGAAAGGAGGATCCTGAATAATTGTCATGGGCGACTCCACATATCTATAGTGCCATCTGACCGAGCAGGTGGCAGAAATGGCATCAGCACAGGATTAAGTGCCAATCGCTATGCCTGCTGTATCGTTTCGGAACGCTGCCTGCCAATGCAAAGCTCCATCACATAAACGTGATATTGGCACGTAGTGCCACTTTATTGCAAGAAAAATATTTTCTTTTTCAAGCGCTTATATCGATTTCATGGAAAGCATTTTTCATTCCTCCAACAAAGGCATGATCTCCGCCCTCCCTCCCGAAAAGAGCGTCAGCACCCTCTGAATCACCCGAAGAGATGCTGTCCGACATCCAGACAAGAGAGCAGCATAACCTTTGCCGTCTCACCGATCCTCCTGCATACACAGCTGGATTGATGCCCATAGCCGAGAACCCAATTGAATTATCGTCACGCTTTCCACGCAGGCAATCACGCAGACTGCCTCAAACACGCCCTGCTAACAGCGCTTATCCACTCCCTGAAGCTGAAACCTGCACCTTTTGCAGTATTGGACACCCATGCAGGGACAGGACGCTATGCCCTGACCAGCGCTGAAGCAGACAGGACTGGCGAGTGGCGTGAAGGAATCGGCCGTATTCCAGTAGCGCAGGACGCCGCTTCCCCTCTTGATGAATATCTTTCGATTGTTCATTCAACCGGCAAGGATCTTTACCCCGGATCACCTGATATTGTTGCGCGCCTGCTGCGGCCTCAGGATCGGCTGATCTGCTGCGAGCTCCATCCTGAGGATTTTCTCTCGCTCAGGCGTCTCTTCCGCGACAACCAGCAGGTCTCCGTGCATGAACGTGATGGCTATGCCGCCATTCGTGCGCTCTGGCCCGTTAAAAACATCTCCCGCGGCCTCGTGCTCCTCGATCCCCCCTTCGAAAAACCCGATGATTTTTCCCGTTTGGCTGAAGCCATTGCACTCAGCCGCCAGCGCCTGCGTGGGGCAATTGTTGCAGCATGGTATCCCGTCAAACATCGCACGCCCGTGCGCGCATTCTTCAATCAGCTACAGGATATGGGAGAACGGAAAATTCTCACTGCCGAACTGATGCTGCGTGCCCCCACCGATCCGAGCCGATTGAACGGCAGCGGCCTGCTGATTGCAAACCCTCCCTGGCAGTTTGAAAAAACCGCCTCTGAAATCACATCAAAGCTTGCAGCTTACCTTGGCGATGAAAACTGCACCGCCAATGTTGAATGGATTGTCCCGGAATGAAGCATATCGTCGTGGCTGGAGCCGGAGCATGGGGCATTGCGCTAGCTATTCACGCATCCCGCACGGGAGCTGCCGTGACATTGCAAGCAAGATCCCCGCAAAAGCGCTTACCCTCCGGCGCAATGCCGCGTCTCCCTGAATTTCCACTTCCCGAGACAGTGAAGCTTTCCGATGTCGTTCCGACTGTAGCGGATCTTTATCTTGTGGCTGTTCCAACGCAGGCCCTGGCAAGCTTCCTCCCTCACCTTCCACAAACCAGAGCGCCTGTTGTGCTGTGCTGCAAAGGCGTTGAGCAGAATACGCTACATCTTCCACTCCAGATCCTTGATAACCTGCGTCCCGATCTGCATGGGATGGTCCTTTCGGGGCCAAATTTCGCGCATGAAATTGCCGCAGGTCTTCCCGCGGCGACCGTCATTGCCGGATCGAACATTCAGGTCACTGAATCCCTTACACATACTCTGACCACCGACAGCTTCCGTTTTTATGGCAGCGATGATCCTCTTAGTGTGCAACTGGGCGGTGCGGCAAAAAATGTGATCGCAATTGCCGCAGGTGCAGCCATTGGCGCAGGAATGGGAGAAAATGCCCGCGCGGCATTGATCACCAGAGGCATTGCCGAAATTGGTCGCCTGACTTCGGCCATGGGGGGGCAGACCGCCACGCTTGCAGGTCTGAGCGGCATTGGCGATCTGATGTTGACCTGCACCGGCACGTCGTCCCGGAATTTTCGAACCGGTCATGCTCTTGGTCAAGGAGCAACGCTGAAAGAGGCGCTCGACATCGCCGGAGGTGTAGCCGAGGGTGTCTATACCAGCTCAGCCCTGCTGACGCTGGCGCATCAACATCAGGTAGATGCGCCGATCGTTGACGTTGTTTCACGACTGCTCGAAGGCAGAATCAGTCTGCGGGATGCGCGGGACCTTCTGCTCCGTCGTCCGGCCCGCATGGAAAATGAGGCTTCTGGAGGACGGAAACGGGAAATATTCTGAAATCGATGCTGGAAAGTCAGTTATCCATTCGCGTGTCGAACATTCTTTGCTGATCAGAAGTCGCAGACGAGATTGTTCACCCGAACAGTCGGCATTACTCGAGCCACAATGAAGATCGAACTGGCCAATATCGTCTATAATATGCGCCGCTTTCGCTTCATGAAACGGATCAGCACCGCTGCTGAGCACTCCAGCAGATGATGGCATTCAATCTGCTCAAAACGTAGATTGAATGCCATCACAGCAACCATCAATCAGCACTCCAAAAGCCCAAAATCAGACCGAAGAATCTTCAATCAACGGTTCTTCTAGCTCTCCATTTCACGGCAGCACTTCTCTGCCAAGCCGCTCATCCCAAGGGCTACCAAGGTATGGGTAAAGCACTCCCCTAAAACGACGAACTGCTACCAATTCTATGAAACGTCGATAGCTCGCTTCATTGGCAAAAGTTTCCATTAAAATGAAATGATTCGATGCTCCACCGACCTGCTGAATCAGGCCTATCCTGAGAATATTCGGATCGCGTTTCATTTGATCCAGATATGCGATTAGAAGCTTTTCTCCTTCAACTTGTTCGTTTGGCATCAAGTCGATATTCACGATGGCATAAATATCACCAGTAGCATGTGCTCCCATGGCAGAGACCGGAGCTGTGACCGCCAAAAGGCAGAAAAATAGGAAATTTCAAAAAAACATAATTAATGAATCTATATTTTCAAAAAAGAAAGAAGCTCTGCACGAAAACGATCCGCAGCCTCTAAATGCGGCACATGACCAACATTGGAGAAGGAGACAAAACGACCATCCCGCAACTCATTTACCACCTGCTGTGCCGCCTGATGGATACTGGGCATCGCAGCTCTTTTTGCGACAGAAGCATAAGATATGAGCGGGGCAG
>JAAYUA010000129.1 GCA_012517935.1 Acetobacter sp.
GTTCCAGTGCGGGCACTGACCATGGGCATAGGAACCATCATGGAAAGTAAAAAAATTATTCTTATTGTCTCTGGAAAATCCAAATCATCGATTCTGAAAAGATTACTTGAGGGTCCCATAACAGCACAAATCAGTGCAACGGCTCTCCATTACCACAATAATTGCCTTGTATTGGCTGATGAAGAAGCCGCTTCAGAGCTGACAATGCGTCATATTCTGGATCACTTCATGACTCACGATCCGGAATTACAAGATATAAAACATATGATTTCTTGACTGAAACATAGAAAATTTTCTCTCTCTGGAAAACACGCTATTTTTACATTCCTTATAGCGATACCTCTCTGAGTGTGAGAATTCGCACACTACAATGAGCATTGTCGATCAGGAATTATGCCTTTTACATATACAAAAATCGTCACAAACTGTAGCTGATCCAGGATATCTTACCGAGATATAGAAATCCTGGAAATTACAACCAATAAATGTGCAGTCGATGTGGCGTGTCACTTAGCTGATGACACACCATTCGAAGATCCAAGAAGTTTACGCACCGAAGGCTCTATAACAACAATCAGGCCGCCACCTGGGAACTCTGTAATGGCACCCGCTCCTGACACATCATCTCCCGACGTCAACATAGCGTCCTGACGATCAAATATCACCTGACTATCCTTACTCAGATTTTTTTGACCGTCTAATGCGTCAAGACCCGCTCCCGCGATGACAGCAAGATCATGAGAGGTTGAAACCGCATCAGACAGACCCGAAGAAGTAGCGATCTTCAAGAATGCCGGATCATTGTCCTTCCATTCTTGAAGCATCTTTCTCATCTCTGAAACAGTAGATTTATCACCCGCAAGATATCGATCGACAAGAAATCCGAAACGAACGGCAGAGAAGGAATCAGGGGAAACAGTCTCCCCTATTTCGTCCAACCTGTTCCCACGATGCGCAACATAACGATTCATCTTGTAAGATCTCAGAGGAGCCGTCGCAGTGGCCAGCACCATAACGGGATCAGAATTGGCAGGAGACAGACGTTTTGTCATCCGCTTTACATTTATTTCTGAATTTAGCGCTGTGACCTGAAGGTTTTTATCAATACTCTCAAGCCTGCGATACATATCCCCTACATCACGCACCCCTGCAGGCGACCAGAACCGCTCAGCGACGGCAGCGGCACGCGGCCAAAGTCGGGCATCCAGCATTTCATCCGTCACAAGTTCAGACCATAATGGGGCTTCCCCTCCAAGAATATAGGATTTTTGTTCATCCGTTAGAGGTCCAAGAGTAGTATCTTTACGGAACGCATCGACAAGACTTGGTCTTGTGCCTTTTTTTAACCATGCTGCCGCTTGTTGCTCAGTAATTCCATTTGCAGAAGGGTCAAACGGATCAACCTGGTAATATTGAGATGAAGGCTGAAGAAGGTCGAGATAATATCCGGCTGATACAATAACGGGATGATGTGCTGCCGTTGCGGAAGAAATGAATTTCGAACTGCGCCAGACATCAACAACAACATTACTGGATATGGGAGCTTCACTGATCTCATCCCATCCAATCATGATCTTTTTTTGTTTTTCAAGAATTTTCTGAACTTTAGCCGTAAAATCCGCCTGAAGCTCCTGGGTGGTTTCAAAACCATTTTTTTTCATAAATGCGACGATTTCAGGATTTTTCGTCCATTCGGAAGGACTCACCTCATCACCGCCTGCATGAAAATACGCATCCGGGAACAGACTACCCATTTCAGCATAAAGCTGCGTCACGAATTCCAGTGTTTCCGGCAGAGTGGGATCAAGTGCTGGATTGTTTTTGTTTTTTACATTCAAATCAACAGGACGACGGGCTGCAAGTTCGGGATGCGCCAGAAGAAAAGCCATAGCATGCCCCGGCACATCAAACTCCGGGACGACACGAATTCCTCGATCTGCGGCATAGACAATCAGATCCCTGATCTGCTCCTGCGTATAATACTGTCCGCTTGTTCCTTTCTGCGTCAATTCAGGAAGAACGCGACTTTCGACACGAAAGCCGGCACCATCACTGAGATGGAAATGAAGAACATTCAGCTTCAACATCTCCATGGCGTCCATCTGACGCTTTATGGTCGAAACATCCATAAAATGTCGTGATGTATCGATCATGATTCCACGCCACGCAAAACGTGGAGCATCAGATATATTCGCGAGAAAAATCTTTCCGCCCTGCGCATCATGTCCAATCAGTTGCGTCAGCGTAGCAAGCCCATGAAGAACACCGGCAGGACCAGAAGCAGTCAGAACCACGCCCTTGGGGCCGGAAGTCAGGGTATAGCTCTCTTTGGCATGAACACTGAGCCAGTTAGGATCTTTTCCATAAGAAATACGTAAGTGAAGTGCGGGATGTCGTTTTTCCTGTCTGGAGGAATTATCCCCAGCCAAAGCATTGGCTCTTCCTATGAAACGAGCAACAGCCTTTTTCAGAACCGGTGTCGGTGCGTTTTCCCATGAAACAGTGACTCTCCCGGAAAAGGGAATGAAACCACCGGGAAACTGAGCAGAAGCAGGCAAAGGCATCAAAGCCGGACTTTCAACCTGCGTTCCGATACTTGAAA
>JAAYUA010000017.1 GCA_012517935.1 Acetobacter sp.
AATACAATTCTCCATATGACCCATGGAATTATTACAAAGACCGTTGCATCCACCATCAGCGATATGATGTTTTCCATATTTATATTCCTTTCGCTGCATATCGCCAAACAGTATGGAAGAACTATACGAAAGGCAAACTTGAGAGATTCATCCATCAGATAATGTTGCGTTGCCCCAGGCTATTACAGCCAAAGATGAGTATCGCGTGTGTGATGAGATCTGGGCGCGGGCGCCCAAAGGTGAATTTGATGAATTATTCTCTGGAACGCAGTTTTTGCGATGGAAAACCCGGCAGGGCCAAGATCTTCTGAACAGGAGCTGTGTCATCACCCGTGAGGTACGGTGCGATCTTGACTATCACTGATTGAGACTTCAGCAACGGTACCAGCAGGTCATGTCAGCATCATGATCGCTGTGTTTCGGGCTAGCAAAGGGTGGCGCACCAGGAAATCCTGAACCAGAAAATGAATCCGCTTTGTGAGAGGTGAACCGGGCCGGGATTCACGCATATCTGCGTTCGTGCATCGCTTGAGCGCATCTGATTTGCGCTTGGAAATCAATAAACTGGACACATCTAACTTGCAGCAGATCATTTAGCTAGGGTCGAAAATTCCAGATCGACCCTCTTGATTGCCCACCGTCAGGACCCATGGGACAAAAGAGCACGGGTTTCATTATCTGATACTATATAAGGCCCTCCCATGTGAATTTTAAGAACCATGAGAGCGCTGCTTCCACTCGGACGGCTCCCAAGACAAAGCCGTGCGCTGCCATCTGTCCAACGCATCGTACCATCTTCGATGTTGTTCCATCCGGACAGATCAGCTTCCTGCAGATGAGATGTTACAGCTATCGTTTTATGACCTTCAAAGAGTTGGATGTCTCCAACCAACACACCGAGCATGCGGCGGTCATCCAGAAAGGGACCTATAACATCGCAGGGTCGACTTGCACGTGACATAATTTGAAGGTTTTTAACATCTGCGGGAATCATGAACATGACCCAATCTTTTGCTCGACGCAAAGAAGTGAGGATATTTCCAGTCTCGGTAAGGAGGTATAAACCATCGTCACTCGTGAGTGATTGAGTATACGATTGACGTGTATGTTTAACGTTATCAGCTCGGTTTTTCATTTTGTGAAAAAGAGGTTCAACAAAAATACGCGAAACATCGAGCGGCACAGCGGCATCTTCCCATGTTAAATAACGACTCTGTTTGATTGAGACGACTGCACCAGGCTGACGGAATGCAGAGCGGTTGCCCGTATCGAGATAGCTTTCGGTCATGACGCCGTCTGCCATGATGACCGAATGCCTCTCTGTTTCAATATGATAATAGTCGTAAGACTTCGTGCTTTTATCAAAGAAAATCGAACGTCCATTGACAAGCATACGCACCGGAACAAACCGACCATTGAGAAACAAACAATGCTCAGACGTAATCAGCATATCCTTGTAAGGTACGCCCTCTGCAATCGCGTCCTTGAGTAGACGCACTGGATAACCAGCTTGATCATCGGGTAAACGTGAACGAACGACAGCATGAGATTGCCCCACCCACGTCAGACGCCTCATGGTGCCTTTGAGGGTGGCATCATCATAAACAAAAACTTCATCCCCGATCTGAAGCTCTTCTACGGGAATATCTCCTTTAGAGGTACGTATCAGGCTTCCTTTACAGAAGCATGCAACTTCAGAGACTTCCAGACTAACATTATTTTCTCCGTAAGTTTGTCCAAAACTCTGAGACCCGCCGCTCCCAGCAATGACCGTGTCTGAGAGATTTGGCAGCGCAAAAGTGCTGGAGCCATTTCCGCCATAAGTTGTCCCGAAAAGAGAAAAAAGCGCCTGATTCTGCGCAATCGAGAGCAAAGCACCATTTGCAAGCACCCAACCTTGAGGAATGGAAGATACCGACCCCGCATAAGCACGAATTTCACCCAGAACGGCTTCACCGCCTGTGCTAGCATCAGAAACAGGATAAACACCCGCAATGCAGATAATATAATTCAGTGCGAGACCAGGGGAGCGATTATCAAAAGAGGTTCCCTGACCTCCATCAGACACTGGGACGTTCGCATCACTGAGCGAAACTGTTTCCTGACCCACAACGCTCCCAAGTGATACTGTACTGGATGTCCCAATAATGTTACGATCACGCAAATCAGGTAATGCGAATGTTGTCTGGCCATTTCCACCATAAGTGGTGCCGATTATCGAAAATAATTGAGGATATTCTGAAATCGAAAGCAGTTGCCCAGCAGCAGATAAAAATTCCCCCCCTACTATTGCAGTTGAATTTCCAGCAAAAGCATCTACTTCACCAATAAACCCTTCGGATGATGGATCGCTCGTGACGCGAATAAGATAATTGACGCTTATGGAAGGCTGTTCATTATTTACGGACTGGCCACTCCCACCCAGTGTCGTCGGCAATTGATCCTGCGTGAGTGTTGTCTGGCTTTCACCGGTCATCAGTCCTGTGAATTGGTCACTTTCACTCCCTACTTCTACTCTTCCGGATATATTCGGAAGAGCGAAATTTTCATAACCATTCCCACCGTACGTGGAGCCCAAAGCCACGAAGAGTGACGCATTGGAAGAGATGGATAAAATTTGCCCTTCGCTACTCACAGTATCGGACGGTAAACCATAACTAAAAGAAAACGTTCGGATCATCCCTATTGGCATCCCCGAGGAGTCTTCATGAGACGGAAAAGGGCCGCTCACAACTATAGACTGCGTTAAAGTAATAGTTTTTTGAGTATTGTCGAAAGATCCGGTAATCATAAAAGTATACTTCCCGATTCACTCTTAAGAATATTAATATTTTTAAAAACCAAAATAATAACTTTTATGCGGATGGCAAATAAAATAAAAAATTATCACCAAAAATACGACAAAATGCTTTGCCTGAGCCATCCGACCAAAAACGAATTGAATGATTCCAGCAGTTTATGATCCGCCCACCTTAGCAAAGAGAAAGAGTGAATGATGATCACCCGTTCAATATCGTTACGATGATCTGATATACGTAAGCGACCTGCGCGATACGGAGTGAGCACTGATTGCGTCGATGATGCTCTACGGCGTGTCGTCAGTTAAGGCCTGAATGTTGGGGCTCCACAAGGATTGTACTTTCTGTTGCTCTGTGCTGACTGTTTTCTGGGCTTTTGGAAGACAGAAAGATGCAGCGCTACAGTTTGCGCGATGACCCGTGGGGGCGGATAAAGGACCTTCTTCCCGGTCGTGAAGGCCATGTCGGCGGCACGGCTGCTGATAACCGTCTGTTTGTGGAAGCTGCGCTGTATCGCTATCGTTCGGGCATTCCATGGCATGCCCCTTCTGCACGGTTTTGGTGACTGGAAAAACGTGCATCGGCGTCTGCGCCGCTTGTGTGAAAGCGGTGTGATCGAGAGGATTTTTCTCTATCTGGCTGCCGATCACGACAATGAATACATGATGATCGACAGCACGATTGTCTGGGCGCATCAGCATAGCGCCGGAGCCCTCAAAAAAGGGGTGCGGATCAGGCTATCGGACGATCCCGAGGCGGACTGACCACAAAGATCCATGAGATCCATGCCATCTGCGATGCTCTGGGCGGAACGGCCCCAAGGTTCCGTTGGCACAGACAATGGAATGGGACGTGGGGGGGGGACCCGGTGGTGCTCGATATTACACCGGGACAGGACGCGGATATCAGTCATGCAGAACCCATGCTGGAAAACATCGATCCAGATGCCTTTCTGGCTGACAAGGCGTATGACGCTGACCGGCTGACGAATGACACAACGCGAAACGGATTTCTCACTTTACAGGGAACGTAATCTTGTCGAACGGTCATTCAATAAACTCAAACAGTTCCCCGCTATCGCAACCCGATACGATAAACTAAAATCAACTTTCCTCGCAGCCGTGCAGTTCGCCTCAGTTATCATCCTGCTTAACTGACGACACGCCGTAGTCCGTGTCGAAGTAGTTTAAAATTTGATAGTTTATTAAAAAACAAAAATATTGTAATGTTAGACAGAACAATAACGAATATAAAATAAAACCAAAAAAATATACCTGCAAACCATTTTGGTTTAACGAAGTGGCATATGTCATCATAAACAAAAAGAGGTTTAAATTCGTAGAAACTCTTCATAGGCTCTATTAAAGATAAAACCCTTATTGGAATTGTTAAATCAAAAACGAATAATAAATATAAAGAAGATAAAAATATAAATACTTTTTTTCTTAAAAAATATAAAAAATAAAATACCACAAAGCTTATTAAAATATTTAGATTAAAAAAAGAAGAAATAAAAAACATTAAATAATAATATATCAAATGACTTTCATCTTTATTTATTTCTTTGTTTCCCAAAAAATCATTTAGGCAATCAGAATTTTCTTTTAAACCAGTGAATAATAAATCTCTATCAAAATAAAAATTCAAGTAGAATTGAATAACTAAAATAATAATTATTATAAATAATAATTTTATGGAGTGAGAATTTTTCATCACAACCTAACACACATATTTTATGTAAGTTACTATTTTTTGCAAAAATACAATCATATACTCATTCCTTCAACCTAAGATATTCCCAAAATGCGATGAATACTAAATTTATATTATAAACATACATTTAATTATGCCCCCCGCCCCACGAAAGTGTCGAGACAACAATCTCACCATCCCACGCCTGATTGATGATCGTCCATATCCTTAGAACTCTGAGAAAAATCAATCAGACCGCTTTCTGATTCAGGTTCTTATAACGATGCGCCATTATGGAGGCGTGTGTTGAAAAACGACGTCAGCTTTTACCGCGACATGCAGAGAAAAATCGTTATGCCATCCGCTCAATAACGATTCCCCCCAGAGCGCTGATAGCAACCACCACCAGAGGCGGCGCCCGCCACACGGTCAGTAGAACAAAACCCACAAGTACGATTCCGAAATCCCTCACTGATTTGATGGAATTCGTCCAGATCGGCGCATAAAGCGCAGCCCCCAGAAGACCGACAACAGCCGCATTGACGCCAGCCATGATCGCCTGAGCCTCAGGTCGGCGGCGAAAACTGTCCCAATAGGGCAGCACACCGATCAGGACCAGGAAACCCGGCAGGAAAATGCCAAACAGACCGAGAACCGCCCCCAGAATACCGTGAGGAGATTGCTTGACGATCGCACCGAGGTAGGCCGCGAACGTGAAGAGCGGCCCCGGAACCGCCTGCGCTGCGCCATAACCAGCCAGAAAGGCATCCTCGCTCACCCGACCTGAGGTCACAAAAGCCTCGTACAGCAAGGGCAGCACGACATGACCTCCCCCGAATACGAGCGCACCAGCCCGATAAAAAGCGTCGAACAGGAAAACGTTCTCCGATGCGCCATGACGAGCGAGAATTGGGAGACCGACGAGTAATGCCAGAAAGAGGGTCAGGGCAAACAGTCCTGCACGGTGCGACACAGGCACTGAGATATGCTCTTCATCCGCTGATATTTGCGGAGAGCGGCAAAGCCACAGGCCAGCGATGCCCCCGGAAACAATGGCTGCAATCTGGGCAAACGGCGAGGTGGCGAAAAGAACGATAAGTGCAACCGTGACCGCGATCGAAGCACGCGCACGATCCGGACACAACGTGCGCGCCATGCCCCATACGGCCTGTGCTACGATTGCAACGGCAACAAGCTTCAGTCCATGAAGAAGCCCCGCACCATTCGGCCCGGTAACAGCCTTCGCGCCATAGGCGAAAAGGACAAGGAGGATTGCAGACGGCAGAGTGAACCCTGCCCACGCTGCAAGACCGCCAGCATAACCGGCCCGCATCAGACCAATCGAAAATCCCACCTGGCTGCTCGCAGGACCGGGCAGAAACTGGCATAGCCCGACGAGATCAGCATAAGCGTGCTCATCAAGCCACCGACGCCGGATAACAAATTCATCCCGGAAATACCCGATATGCGCGATCGGTCCACCAAAACAGGTGACGCCCAGCCTGAGAAAGATCTGGAAAACTTCACGTGGCGAGCCTGTCCGCTGTCTTTCTCGTTCAATGTCATGTGGCATGATGACCATTCGAGCGTTGCCCTTATTTTCCCGTCCGATGCGAGACTTCTCACAACGGGCCGAAATTACCATGAACCAGTGTCCATGGGAGGCTGCCTGTGATGTCCGGCATTGAATAAGGCAATGCATCTTGGTGAAAAAGAACCCTGAATCTATTTCTATATCATGCTTACCTGACAGGACTCTGAACAGAAAATATTTTACGAAAACACAACTATTACTGATAATAACTCGCAATATTAGAATAAAAATATCTGTTGTCGTTGCAAATGACGCATCTTAATCTTGACTTGTATTCACCAAAAGCAACGGGGCTTTTTATGTCACGTCTCCATCCTCTGGCCGAACGTCATGCCGTCGAAAAACTCGGCTGGCTGCGTGCGGCCGTTCTCGGCGCCAATGACGGAACATTGTCGACCGGCAGCCTTATCGTCGGCGTTGCCAGCTCTCATGCAACACATGGCAACATCCTCGTCGCAGGACTTTCCGCTCTTGTCGCAGGCGCCCTGTCCATGGCGGCGGGCGAATATGTCTCAGTCAGTTCCCAGGCCGATTCAGAACACGCCGACATCGCCCGCGAAAAACACGAGCTGGCCACGGACTGGGAGTCGGAAGTCTCTGAACTGGCCGGAATCTATCAGAAAAGAGGCCTGGATGAAGATCTCTCACACAAGGTCGCCGTTACCCTCATGAAGCATGACGCCCTTGGCGCGCACGCCAGGGATGAACTGGGGCTGTCCGAAGCCACGGCGGCAAGACCCATACAGGCAGCATTCGCTTCGGCAACCGCTTTTGCATCCGGAGCCTTGTTGCCCGTGCTGGTGGCGGTTCTGACTCCCGTAGCGTGGGTGTCCTGGGGGGTGTCCCTGACGTCTGTCGTGGCTCTTGCTGTCCTGGGTGTCGTTGGCGCGCTTGCCGGTGGAGCTGCGCCTCTACGACCGGCGCTGAGAGTAACGTTCTGGGGTATTGTCGCGATGATCGTTACGGGCGGGATTGGTCGCCTGTTCGGCATGTGACGGCAACGGGCGTCGTCTGGCCCGATAAGCGGGAAGAAGCCATCGACACGATCACCTGCTTGCACAAGCTCCTGACCTACGCTTTCCGCATTCGCGTTGCTCGACGTAATCGAATCAAAACTTATTCATGAATTCTGAATATGACTTCATGCGTCATAAATCGTCTAATCATTTAAGGCCTGCCAACCTTACACTCGGTCCTTAGATTGTCACTGAGAGGGCTTAATGTTGGCAGAGACATTTTCAGGGCAAGTCGCATTCGTAACTACTTCTGAAGCTGAGATGAAGCTGGCAGACACACAAGCTTTTGCCCATAATGGACCATCACTGGTCCTTGCTGATGTCGACTTCGAAACCGCGACTATGGCGGCTGATGGGCTCATCGAAGAAGGCGTGCAAGCCTTTCCCTTACACTGCGATCTCGCCATCGATAATGACGGCAAAGCCGCAATTGGAGAGGCCGTCTACGACTTCGGCCAGTTCGATTTTGCTCCAAAGGACATCCGGATCAATGCAGTGTGCCGGAGTGTTATTGACACGCTTATGCTGCATGACCTGCCCCACGGCGATGGCACGGTGAAAGCAGAATGGGTCAAACCCGGGGAAATCGCCAGCACCGCACTCTGCTTACGCAGCCCTGGTTCAAGCTTTATGCTTGGACATCCTCTTGCAATCGATGTCGGTTATTCCGCGCAATAAAGTAATTCTGGCGCCCAAATAAAGAGGAAGTCATTGATGACCAATACTCCTTCAGCCGCCCACAAAGCCTTTGGCGATATCGCGCCAGGTCTTGCCGATTATACGGATCAGGTGCTGTTTGGTGATGTGTGGGAACGCCCC
>JAAYUA010000130.1 GCA_012517935.1 Acetobacter sp.
TAAGGCCGCGAAAGAAATGCGGGAGCGTGTCTCCGCCATTCTCGGCTCTCCCGCGGAGGGTCTTTGGCTGGGCACTTTCCATGCCCTCTGCGCCAGAATGCTGCGCCGTCATGCTGAACGTATCGGGCTGACAAACAGCTTTACCATCCTCGATACCGATGATCAGCTGCGCCTTCTGAAGCAGGTCATTGAGCCGTGGAAAATTGATACAAAACGGTGGCCTGCCCCGGGTCTTCTGGGAGTTATTCAACGCTGGAAAGATCGCGGGCTCACACCCGACCGGATTTCACCAGCCGAAGACACAGACTTCGCGAATGGCCATGCCAAAACCATATATGCCGCCTATCAAAGACGTCTTCTAGAACTAAATGCCTGCGATTTTGGGGATCTGATGCTCCATGTCACAGAAATTCTAAGGTCCAATCCGGATATCCTTGAGCAATATCACCGTTCATTCAGATATATTCTTGTGGATGAATATCAAGATACCAACACAGTTCAATATCTCTGGTTGCGCCTTCTTGCAAAACGTCCCAGCGGCAATATCAATATATGCTGCGTCGGAGATGATGATCAGTCGATCTATTCGTGGCGCGGGGCAGAAGTCGAGAACATTCTCCGCTTTGAAAAAGATTTCCCCGGCGCAAAAATTATCCGTCTGGAGCGCAATTATCGTTCAACAGCGCAAATCCTCGGCGCAGCCGCGGGCCTGATTGCCCATAATGATGGCCGTCTTGGAAAAACATTGCGGCCTGGGAAAGAGGATTCAACCGGAGAGCCCGTTGAAATCACGGCTGTCCATGATTCAGATGATGAAGCCCGAGCCATCTGCAACAGGATCACCACTCTCCGCAACAATGGACATCAGACCGGCGAAATCGCGATTCTTGTCAGGGCCGGATATCAGACGCGAGCCTTCGAAGAGCATCTGATCCAGACCGGAATCCCCTATCGGATCATCGGAGGATTGCGCTTTTATGAACGTGCTGAAATCCGTGATGCGATGGCCTATCTGCGCATCCTCTCCCAGCCGGCTGATGATCTGGCGTTTGAACGTATCGTCAATACACCGAAGCGTGGGGCCGGTCCCGCAGCATTGCAGAAAATCCGGAATGACGCGCGCAGCCGCAACACGGGCATGGCAACCGCTGCTGAAGCCATGCTTGCGGACCAGCTGATCCGTGGAAAGCTGGGAGAGCAGCTTCAGACGTTAATGACCGCCCTTTCCGACGCCAGACAAATCCTTTCGACAGAAGGACATATTGTCGCCGCGGAACAACTGCTTGAAAATAGCGGTTATCTTGAAATGTGGCGCATGGATACCTCCCCTGAAGCACCAGGGAGACTGGAAAATCTCAAAGAGCTTGTTCGTGCCCTTGCCGACTTTGGCACTCTGGGCGAATTTCTGGAACATGTTGCTCTGGTTATGGACACGGAGAACACGGATGATCGCGACCGGGTGACCATCATGACGCTCCATGGCGCAAAAGGACTGGAGTTTGATACCGTTTTCCTTCCCGGATGGGAGGAAGGCGTTTTCCCGTCGCAACGCACCCTTGATGAAGGCGGCCTCAAGGGGCTGGAAGAAGAACGGCGCCTCGCCTATGTCGGCATTACACGTGCACGCAAACTGGCGCTGATTTTTCACGCAGCCAGCCGTAGGATTTATGCAAACTGGCAGGAATCAGTTCCGAGCCGTTTTCTGGAAGAAATCCCAGACGAATATGTCACGCGGAAAGGACAGTCGCGCCCCAAATATACGGCAAGTCACGACAGTTTTTTCTCGGACTCCGTGTTTTCACAGCCTCGACGTGATATACCCCGACGATCACAAGCAACAACCGGGAATATTACAACATTCCCTTCTCAGAGCAGCAGACAGTCACCTCCTCCGGCATCAGGTTCTCGTGTAAGACATGCCAAATTCGGGGAGGGCATTGTCATCAGTTCTGATGCGGGCGCCACAGAAGTCTCATTTGACGATGGCCGAACCCGTCGTGTTGTCCCATCTTTTCTGGAAAAAATCTGATCCATGTCCCTCCCACTTCGCCGTCACGCCACCAGCCTTGAAACGATCTCCGTTACTGTCCCGGAAGCCGCTGTTGAAGCCTATGAGGCAGCGTTCTCCTGTGTCTGCACGACAGTCGGCATCTTCGAAGTTGATGAGGATGAAAGCATCTGGCGCATCGAAGGCGTAAAGGATCAGGGACATGCTGAACAGGAGCTGATGACAGCGCTTGCCATTGCTGCGCTGACCAGCGGCATCGATGCCTCTCTTGAACGCACAGGCACCGAAGCAGAAGGATGGCTGGCCAGAACATGTGAAGCCTTCCCTGAGCAGGAAGTCGGCAAACGCTTTATCATTCGTGGAACCCATCTGGAGCAGGCGCATAAAGCAAGCCGCCTGACCATTACACTTGATGCCGGGATCGCTTTCGGCTCGGGTGAACATGGCTCAACCCGTGGCTGTCTCCGCGCTTTGGAACGTATTGCGCATCATCGCCCGAAACGCATTCTGGATCTTGGCTGCGGCTCAGGCATTCTCGCCATGGGAGCCGCAGCCCTTCTCAAACGCCCGGTTCTTGCCGTCGATATCGAACCCTGGTCCGTACGTGTCGCCGCATCGAACGCTACTCTGAACCAGCTTGGGCGCCTGCTGATCTGCCGGCATGGAAATGGCTGGCACACACCGGAAATCCGCCGCAAGGCACCCTATGACCTTGTTTTCGCAAATATTCTCGCCCGACCATTGTGCAAAATGGCACGTGATCTGGCCCGCAATCTGGCGCCCGGCGGGCATGTTATTCTGGCAGGCCTCCTGGACACGCAAGCACGTATGGTCCTGTCCGCCCACCAACGTCAGGGACTGGTGCTTGTTGAAAAACTGCGTGAAGGCGACTGGGCAACCCTGATCCTGAAAAAACCAAGGCATCACTGATCACATATGGCCTATCGTTTACGCCCTGCCCATGTGAATGACCTGCCTGACATACTGGCAATCACCAATCAGGCTATCGCAGAAACGGATGCCCTGTGGATATCTACGCCCATGACGCTGGAACAGCGTCATGACTGGCTTATGGAACGGCAGAAAAACCATTTCCCTGTTCTCGTCGTGGTGGACAAGAACGAAACTATTCTCGGCTTTGGGTCCTATGGCCCCTTCCGGGCGTATGAGGGTTATAAAAACACAGTCGAACATTCGATTTACGTGACACCCTCCGCGCAAGGTCACGGGTTGGGACGGCTCCTGCTTGAAGGTTTGATCGACGAAGCACGCAGGCAGAAACTGCACGTCATGATCGGAGCAATCACAGGCGGCAACATTGCTTCCATCAGACTTCATGAGAAATGTGGCTTTCTTCATGGTGGTCTGCTGCCGGAAACAGGAACGAAAAACGGGCAATGGCTCGATCTGATCCTGATGTATCTCAAAATCTGACAGTCGATATGCCATTTCCCACCAGAAAAAATATCCCGGCTTTTCTTCCGTGGATCGTCGCACTGACCTTCTTCATGGAATATCTGGATTCCACCATTCTGGTCACGGCTCTGCCTTCAATGGCAGAGTCCTTTCACATGGGTCCGAACGATCTCAGTCTTGGGGTCACAGCCTATACTCTGACACTGGCCGTCTTTATCCCCGCCAGCGGATGGGCTGCTGATCGCTTCGGTTCGCGCACAATCTATGCATTGGCCGTGCTCATTTTCACGATAGCTTCGATGCTTTGCGGACTTTCTTCCAATTATTTTTCTTTTGTAGCGGCTCGCATTCTTCAGGGGCTGGGCGGTGCCATGATGGTTCCTGTGGGCCGCTTCATCGTTGCTCGGAACACACCGAAGCCTCAAATGATCAAGGCCATCTCGACCATCACATGGCCAGCCATTGCGGCTCCCGTGATCGGCCCTTCACTCGGTGGATTTATCATTGCCGCATCAAGCTGGCGTTGGATTTTCTTTCTGAATCTGCCTCTTGGTCTGATCGGACTCTTACTGGTTCTGATGAACGTGCCACAGCAGCGCGACAATCCACGTCCTCTCGATTTACGTGGCTTTTTCCTCAGCGGGCTGGCCCTGACAGCCATCCTGTTTGGCACGGAACTTGCAAGCCATAGTGGCAACAGCCTTCTGACCGCCGCCATTCTCGTCTCTGGTGGCCTAGCACTATTTTATCTGTTCGTTCGGCATGCGCACAAAGCGGAGCAGCCGCTGATCGATTTTGGCGTCATGCGTCATAAAACGCTCAGAATTGCTGTGCTGGCAGGAGGTCTGACACGCATCTCTCTGGAAGCGATGCCTTACCTGCTTCCGCTCCTGCTGCAAGTCGGTTTCGGACTTTCTGCTTACGATGCCGGCCTTCTGCTCATTGGATTTGCCGCAGGCAATCTCATCATGAAGGCTTTCACAACGCGCCTGCTGACCCGGTTCGGTTTCAGAACAATCGCAACCACAAACGGCATCCTCGCCATTTTCTCTGTTCTTCTTGCCGCGCTACCGGGCCCGTTCACTCCTGTTCCATTGCTTCTGATCATCTTTTTCTGCTGTGGCCTGACCAGATCCTTGCAGTTCACAACGCTGGCCACCTTGCCTTACGCCGAAACCACGCCGCAGGAAAAAGGGCCAGCCAGCACACTCACCTCGGTAACGTGGCAAATGACGATGGGCTTAGGGATCGCTTACGGCGCGCTTCTCTTGCGCATGGTCGCCATCCTGCGCGGAGAACATCCTCCCTTACAGGATTTCACAATGATGGATTTCCATATCGCCATAGCTGCGGCTGTTCTGCCGTTACTGATCGCCATTCCACTCTATGCCCGCTTGCCAGCCGAAGGACCGAAGAAGGCAAACTGAGCGAAATATCAGCGATCTATATGCCCCATGTCGCGCTCAGGCGCGATTATATCGCGGATACGCCGCTTCAGTTCCTTGGCTTCCGGGAAACCGCCATCCCGTTTGCGTTCCCAGATCACAACATCCTCAAGCGTGATCTCAAAACGACCGCCTGTATCCGGAACAAGTGCAACCTGCCCAAGTTCAAGACCAAACGTCGAAAGAAGCTCCTGAGCCATCCAGGCAGAACGCAACATCCAATTACATTGCGTGCAGTAACGGATGGCCACCTTTGGACGAGCAGCCATCATTTCAACCATCAGTGTTCTACTACTTCCTGAGAGGCCACAGAACGGATCGCGCGAGCCATCGCTTCCACCCCGTTGCCACGGTTGGTTGACAGTGCCTGAACCAGACCAAGATCACTCAGAAACGAGGGATCGGTGGCCATAATTTCTGCCGCTGTCCTGCCGGAATAAACACGGAGCAGCAACGCAACCAGACCGGAGACAATCGCAGCGTCAGATGCGCCTGCAAAAAGCAGGACATCCCCCTCCCGCTTTGCTTCCAGCCAAACCTGACTCTGACAGCCCGGGACGCGATGCGCATCATTTGCCCATTCCTGTGGAAAGGAAGGAAGATCGCGACCAAGTTCGATGATGTACTGATATCTTTCCATCCAGTCATCAAACATCGCGAATTCATCGCCAATGGCGGCAATAGCTTCCCGTGCGGTTTCATCCTGCGGACGAACAAACGGATCCATCAGAGAATAAACCTGCTCAGATCACCACGATTGGCAAGCGGAGCAACACGCTCCTGCACCATGCTGGCATCCACGATGATATTCTCCCCTGCACGCTCTGAAGCCGTAAAAGACACTTCATCCAGAAGCTTTTCCATGACTGTTGCGAGACGCCGTGCACCAATATTTTCAACACGTTCATTCACATCGGCCGCAAGCGCGGCCAGAGCATCGATCCCGTCTTCGGAAAAAGAAAGTGTCACACCTTCTGTCCCCATCAAGGCAGTATATTGCCGTATGAGCGAATGCTCCGGTTCTGTCAGAATACGACGCAGATCCTCCCGGCTCAACGGTGACAGCTCCACCCTGATCGGCAAGCGTCCCTGCAATTCAGGGAGAAGGTCTGATGGTTTGGCAAGATGAAAGGCACCGGAAGCAATAAACAGAATATGATCGGTTTTGACCTGCCCATATTTTGTGGAAACAGTCGTCCCTTCGATCAGTGGCAGAAGATCTCGCTGCACACCTTCGCGGGAGATGTCGCCACCACGGGCGTTCCCTTCGGAAGAACGACCACACACTTTATCGATCTCATCAAGAAACACGATGCCACTATTCTGTGTGCGTCTGAGAGCTTCCGCCTTCAGTGCCTCATCATTGACAAGCTTGTCGGCCTCTTCCTGCTCAAGCACCTTACGTGCAGCGGCAACTTTCATTTTCTTGGTCTGTGACGAACGATTCATGAAATTTTTCATCATGTCGCCAAGACTGATCACAGTGGCGCCAGTCATACCGGGCACTTCGGATGCTGTCGGAGCCGCCTCCATGACGGAAATCTCGACCTCGCTTTCCTCCAACTGCCCATCACGCAACATCTTGCGGAATTTACTCTTCGTCTCCGCAGTGGCACCTTCACCCACCAAAGCCGCGATCAGGCGCTCTTCCGCTGCTTCCTTTGCCTGAGTTTCAACATCTCGACGGCGTGTTTCGCGCAGCATATTGATGGCGACTTCCACCAGATCGCGAATGATGCTTTCGACATCCCTTCCAACATAACCAACTTCGGTAAATTTGGTGGCTTCCACTTTCAGGAACGGAGCATGCGCCAACTTTGCAAGACGACGCGCGATTTCCGTTTTGCCGCAACCGGTCGGACCAATCATCAGAATATTTTTGGGAACGACCTCTTCACGCAATGTTTCCGGCAGTTGCCCACGCCGCCAGCGATTGCGCAAGGCGATAGCGACAGCTCGCTTCGCATCCGTCTGCCCAACGATGAAGCGATCAAGTTCAGCAACAGTTTCCGCCGGCGAAAGACTGGGGAGATCCATCATCATGCTGCTTCTCCCTGCCGTCCAAGCACCTCGAGTGTCACGGAATGATTGGTATACACACAAATATCACCAGCGATCTTCATCGACCTGCGGGCGATCTCCTCAGCGGAAAATCCATCAACATCCATCAGAGCACGGGCTGCGGAAAGCGCATAATTCGCGCCAGATCCAATGGCGATGATCCCGTCTTCCGGCTCCAGAACGTCCCCGTTCCCCGTCAATGTGAACGATCTCTCCCCATCGGCAACCGCCATCATGGCTTCCAGACGCCGCAGATATCGGTCGGTTCGCCAATCGCGGGCCAATTCGACACAAGCGCGCTCCAGCTGTGCCGGATATCTTTCCAATTTGGCTTCCAGACGCTCCAGCAGAGTAAAGGCATCCGCTGTCGCCCCGGCGAACCCGGCCAGAATATCCTTGTTCTGACCAATCCGACGCACCTTGCGTGCATTGCCTTTGATGACTGTCTGTCCCAGCGTCACCTGTCCGTCACCAGCCATGGCCACCTGTCCTCCACGACGGACGCAGAGAATAGTGGTGCCATGCCAGCCAACGGGATCATGAGTCGATGAATGATGTGTCTGCATGACCGACAGAGATAGGCTGCCTGAGCGGAAGCGCAAGAGGGCAGCCTCCTCTCAAAACCCTCAGGAGAGGAAACCTTCCTCCTTCATCAGGTCCAGAGCCTGGCGGATACGATGGCCATAGGTGTGTTCAGCCATAGTGCGGGCCTGTGCTTTCTTTGCCGTTTCCAGACGCAATTCATTGTCATCAAGATAGCGTTCCAGCAGGCGATCAAAATCGCGCTTGTTCGAGAAAGAGGGTATTTCCTCTTTCGTATAATAGTCACGAAGCTCGTAAGTATCTTCATGAAAGACCTGCATCGCACCAGCTGCTGCAGCCTCATAGGTTCTGGGGCCAGGTGTCGAAGGCGCGATCATGAAACGTTTGTTTTCAAAATGCAGGCTGCGTCCAAGATTCAGCACAAGTTTCGAGCGTTGGTAGAACTGAACAAGCTGGTCTTTCTCGATACGGGCGTCTGAGAACCCGACACCCAGTTCTCCCCATCCGGGACCAACGATTTTAATGTTCAGGTTTCGCAGTGTCGGCAACAATCCACGCACAATGTCTTTACGATTGGTGAACGCCACTCCACAGAAAAGAACGTCAATCGTTCTCTCCACGGTCTCATCAATTGGTCTGTAATGCAGACGCTGACAGGCCGCCAAAGGCAGATGCCATACATCTTTTCTCGTATAAAAATTCGAGCCCCAGCGCTCGCAGGAGAAAACCACGTCAAAATCGTCTGCAATACGATAGTTCGCATCCTGTTCGTAGGGATCTTCTGTCGCCCAGAAAACGGTCCTCGCGCCGACCTTTTTCGCCTCGCGACAGACTTCCCCGAAATAGGTGCTTTCCGGCAGATAAGAACCAATGGCGAAAATAATCGTTGGCTTCAGATATTTGATTGAAGCCGCAGCACCACTGATATTTGCGGCGATGACATTTTCTTCCCCGAAGCATTCGGCCCAGCCACTCATGATGGCTTCGCGAATCTGCGCATTCGCCTGAGATTCGAAGCGACCGCCGCTGCAGATCAGCACCCTGCCGCTATATTTCGCTTTTTCAGAGATCTGTTTTGCCATTTTTTACATACTCTCAAATATCAAGCGACAGTAACGCAAACAGATTGATCTGTCTGCTTTCCGGTCTCAATCATAATTCCAGGCAGGTCCGAAATAACGGATTCAAGTTCTTTCACAAACCTGCTTTCCGAACATTCCTGTTCCACTCGCGTCAATCCATGGACCCGAATGCGTTTCCACAATGTTTCATCCTGCGACAAGCGGCAGACAGCATCCGCGAACACGACAGGATCCGGCTTCCCACCAGAGAGAATGTCGAAGCCATCCAGCCATCCCAGTTGCGTGATCAGCATATCGCTCGCAACACAAGGCAACCCATGTGCTGCTGCTTCATGAATTTTATAGGGCAGACCGCCCGCAAACCGTGTCGGAGCAACAAAGACGCGATGGCTGTCATAAAGCTCCGTCAGATCTTCTACGGCGCCCACTGCCCGGACACCCTCAACCTGACACAAGAACGAGATATCAACTTCAGACGCTCTATGTCCGGCGATGGTCAATGTCAGATCTTTTCCAAGACGCTCTCTTACAAGAGGAAAGACCTCGGAAACGAACCAGCGCAAGGAATCAAGGTTTGGAGAATCCTGATCCATCAGGGAGCCTACAAACAGGATCCCCTGCCGATCCGCGAAAGAACGTCCTGTCGGAGATGCTTTCAGGGAATGACCAAGAACACTGACATTTTCATAACCCAGTGATCGAATCAGATCTGCATCTGCATCCGTAACGGCGACGATTTTCTGACAGAAATATGCATTTTCAAATTCCTGCCTCAGCATATCCTCAACAGACACTGATGCCGTGTTTCCTGACAGTTCTGCGGCCAGAATGTCACGCGGCGTTCTGACAACTTCCGTATCCAGCACAAAGGATACGCCTGTAAGATATCGATGATTTTCGAGAAGAGCTGGCATGGTCCGCGCCAGATTATGCGTCCGACCAATCCAGACAATATCGAAACACCCTGTTCTTTCCTCAAGAAAATCCTTCAGATCATCTACAGAGCGATTATAGAGAACTTCGACTGTATCAGGAAAATCAAGATAGACCCGGCCAACAGCATGATAATGGCTACTCACAGGAAACACGCTGACCTGACACCCCAATGCAGCGAGCCCGGCAACAACCGTGTTTGAACGTACATATCCAGACCCCAGATTTCTCAGGGGAATCCGATCTTCGATATAGAGAACTCTTGGTCGTCTTGAACGCCGACTGCGGGCGAGAACCGCATTCCGCGTATGTGGCGGCATCTGGTTGCGAAGGAAAACCGCTTGCCTTGCAGCAAACAGGCGCCAGTTTTTCTGGATCAACCCATGTGAATCCGCGTGGCTGGAAGAACCAAATTCAAAATGTTCCACCACGACAGATGGGTCGTAAACCACTCTCCACCCAGCCTGTATGGCACGCACACAGAAATCCGTTTCCTCGAAATAGGCCGGCCTGTAAGCAATATCAAAACCGTTCAGATCGTGGATAAGACGCGTGCGGACGGCAATGAAGACGCCGGAGCAGAAATCGACATCCCGCACGAAATTGGCTTCAGGAAGGTCCGGTGATTGTTCGCGCAGATAACCCAACGTTGAACCATCACGCCAGATAATGGAACCGGCTTCCTGCAGAAGTCCATTCGTACGGATTATCTTGCCACCCACAATACCTATGGACGGATCAGATTCAAGACGCTGCAAGGCCTGATCAATTGCGCCGGGTGCCAGACGAACATCATTATTGATGCAAAAAGTCACCGGGGCGAGCAGATCCTGAAACGCGTGATTGCATCCATCAAGAAAATTGACATTATAATCAAAATTCATGATGCGGGCGCCTTTCACAAAGCGCCCGATCTCACGCGTCATGTCCTTTGATCCTGAATTAACAAGGACCAATTCAATCTGCCCAGCATAACAGGCACTCAGCGACGCAAGTGCTGTCATGGTAAGTGCAAACTGGTCATGCAAAACCATGACCACGGAGATATCGGGCAACCCTCGAACAGTGAAATCAAGCCCACGGGCGGCAATGCCCGGAAGCGCGCTCTCCGCTGCTTTCAGGAACAGGTGACGCGCCAGTTCTTCATTAAGCGGATCATGCTGATAGACTGATTTTCCCGAAACATAATAGGCAAAAGCATCGCGAACAGCGCCACTTTCAACAATCGCACGGGCCTGAGAGGATTTCATGCACTCCGATAGGGAAATATCTGGCGCAGGATTCCGTCCTTCAAAAACACCATACCGCAAAAAATGCTGATATCCATTTCTGAAGGCCCCGGCCTCAACAACAGACCGAATATCCGGATAACTGGAAATATAGAATTCTTCCGAAAATTCCTTTTGTGGCGAATAGTCTGCAGAAACCGGAGCACTCAGATAATGGTGCAGATATGAAGAAAATTCTCCGGTCGCTATTTTTTCTCCTACCTCCGGATATTGCTGAGCATACCAGACAGGATCAAAATACCAGGACGCACGAAAAAGATCTGATATCCCACCATTATTCTTCAGAAATGATCGAAAGTCATTCTGCTCCGAAGCATAAGTCCCGCTATGCCCAGACCACAGAGCCGGATCGAAGAAGAGACTGCCGCTACGCCCTTCTCTCTCTCCTTCCAGAAGAAAGTGACCATAGCCGTTCCTGATATCTTTTCTATCAACAATACTTGAAAGAATCTCAGGATATTGAAAACGGTAATGTTTTTCATCAAACAGCCAATGGGGCGAATAAGCTTGAGAACCCATTGCCGCATAATGATGAAAGCCGGACGAAAAAATACCCTTCCGAACACATTTGAGAACATCAGGATATGTCTGGAGATACCATTTTTCATCAAAGAACAGGTTTGGAGCATATTCCAGTCCCTGCCCCAAAGTAATGTAATGTTCGAAAAGCGAGGCCACCCGTCCAGAGGCGACCATCCCGACGGCATCCGGATACGTCAGAGCATACCAGTCCGCATCAAAGACAAGCCATAATGGTCGATCTTCAGAAGCCTGCCGGGCATCGCCCAACAAAGCTTCCAGTGACACTTCGCCGTCATGCCCCGGCATATCTTCCACCGTGTCCATATCGATCAAGCGGCTACATATCCTTCGACCGACGCCCTGCATTGCTGCAACACTGCAACCGATGGGTCGGTATGTTCAACCGACTTCAGGACACCCTCTTCAAAGACAAGCTGAATGGATGTCGGTCTCATACCCATATCTTCTCCGACAACGTTCAGGATGCAGAAGCGGTAAACACCGGACAACTGCAATTTCAAACCCTGCGTGAGATAGATATTGGCGATGAAACCAACGCAGAGCGGTGCATCATGGAAAATTTTCTGCACATCCTGACGGATGAGACGGGACGTGCCGACAACAACGCGTTGTCCATCACTTTCCCTGATAAAAGCAGCATAAACCTGCCCCGCACGTCCGACGTTACGCAGGAATGCCCAGCCTCGAATGACAAGATCGGCAGATGGACTCTCCAGTTCATGCTGGCCTCCATCATCGATCAGTCCCTTGAAATAATCGATATAGAATTCAAGGTCGCCTTGGTGGAAATTGTTGAGTCGACCAGCAGGCCGATCCAGCTTGATTCCGCGGATCAGGCCATCACTTTCAGAAATCCGTTCAAAATCACGCAAAATACGTTCATTTGTCGGTGCCTCGCGAAGAATGCTGACAATCCGACCACCATCAAGGGACAGCTGTATCGGGGTCAGCTGGAAAGCCCCGCGCCCATGAACGATATTCACCAGACCTACGCGATAGGATCCCTCACACCATTTACCTCTCAACGCCACCTGAGCAGAGAAGCCTGAGCGCCGCGGTGCTGACGGGAAGAGCGTGCTGACATCCCCCCTCACCTCACGACGTGCTGGGATAAAGATCAGGGACTGATCCTGTCCACCGATCAGGACAATATAGAGGTGACCGGATCCCGAGACTTCCGGAACAACATACCATCCCCGCATGTGAAATTCAGAAGCCGGCACGAAGTCTTCATCTTCCTGCTCAGCAAAAACATGGTGGCAGACATCGTCAATGTAATATTCGCCACCCTGAATAGAGTGCCAATCCGTCACAGTTTCAGGCAGCTCTACCGAGACGTCACGTATGGTCGGCGGATCGAAAATATGCCTTGGTGGAGCCTGATGTTTCCACAATGCGTGCGGAAGCAGATGGACCTGCCCAACATCAAACTGGACATTCCCACTCCCCATTTCACGGCGCGGCGCAGTATCACGATACAATTGAAGAAGCATGTCTGAATAATTCTTCGCATCTGTCCATAGATGCGGACCAATATTGGCCATTATTCTGGCGCGTGTTTCTTCAGAACACCGAATAAGCTCCAGACGCTCCATGACTGCGGCCGCACTGCCGATAGGAACCTTGAAGCCATTTTCGTTATCGATGACCCGGTCACCCAAAGCTCCAACATCTGTCACGATGGGGATCAAACCGTTCTGCCAGGCTTCCGACAACGAGATACAATAGGTTTCCGGCCATATGGAGAGATTCAGCGCAACATCAGCCACTTTAAGCGCATCGACGTCACCGGCTGAATATCTGCCATAAAGGAAAACATTGCGACGGTTCAGACTGGCCAGAACCTGTTCATATTCAGGATGAACATATCCAAAAATATGGAATTCAAAGAGATCAGGATTGGCTAGTTCCATGATCGACAAGATTGTATCAGCCCCTTTGGTCCGCAGGAAATTCCCGACCACGGCAACGCTCAGAGGGCGACCGTTCAAGGGTGCATAAACTTTCTTCACAAGAGGAACATTACTCTCTGGCGAAGGAATTCCGGAGACCAGACTGACTTTTGTATCCAGGACAGGATAGACTTCATGTGTCAGATTACGGGAATGCTTTGTCCCGAACAGAATGGCATCAATGGAGTGCAGCATCGTCGCGACAAAGGCCCGACGGGTCTGATCAGATCCGAACTCGAGATTTTCGGAACGCTTATACATGACATCAGATGCGAGAACCCATTTCACATCTTCTTCAATATAACGCATTTCGTGATTCAGAAGATTGTAATGGGCTGACACCAACCAGAAGTCATGCGCAGAAAAGACAATGCCTGCCCCATTGGCTTTCGCAATAATAGGCAGCGACAGCGA
>JAAYUA010000131.1 GCA_012517935.1 Acetobacter sp.
GATGGGGAAGCGATTCTGACGCAGGCGCAATCATTGATGCAGCAACGTTTTAAAATTATTCACACCACTTTCCAGCTTGAGGATGAGCCCTGTGGTGGTTGTGTTCTTGATGGAGGCTGACGTTTGAGCTCCCTGTCCCCAGGCGCGATCGAACACCGCCCCACTGAACAGCACGGCAGGCTCAAATTGGCGGCTGGCAGCCTGCTGATCAGTCTGTTTGTGTTGGGATTGAAATACGCGGCATGGCGTGTGTCGCACAGTATTGCGCTGAAATCCGACGCTCTGGAAACATTGATCAATGTCGCAGCGGCAGCCGGAGGGCTTTGGGCGATCTATATCGCGGGAAAGCCAGCGGACAGAAATCATACTTACGGGCATTACAAGGCGGAATATCTCTCTGCGATTGCAGAAGCCGCTCTCGTCCTGTTCACGGCTGTTACGATCGCAGACGAGGCAATCATCGGCTGGTTGCATCCTGAGGTCATTCATGCGCCTTGGTTGGGTATCGCACTGAATGGCGCAGCAACTCTGGTGAATCTCGTCTGGGGTCTGACCTTGCTTGCAAATGGGCGGAGGCAGAAATCTCCGGCACTTGTGGCAGGTGCGCATCACGTTTTGTCCGATGTCTGGACTGGGGTTGGTCTTGCCGTCGGTGTGTCTCTGGTTCCATTGACCGGATTTCTGCGTCTGGATGCATTGCTTGCGGGGGCGGTGGCGCTGAATGTCCTGCGTGTTGGCTGGCTCATGCTGAAAGAGTCAGTGGATGGCCTGATGGACCGTGCGCCGCAGACTGAAGTCATTGAGCAGCTGGAAACTGTGATCCGGGAGAATGGTGCTGGTGCGATTGAAGCGCACGATATCCGGATCCGTGCTGTTGGCGCGGTGAGCTTCATCGAATTTCATCTTGTCGTTCCAGCGAATATGACGGTTGGGCAGGCACATGTGATCTGTGATCGTCTGGAGGAAGGCATTCGCCGGGTTTTAGGCAGGTCGCTGATCAATATTCATGTTGAGCCGGAGAATAAGGTTCTGCATCGTGGCGTCGAGATTGATGGTTATGCACATATTGCGAAACACACTGATTTGATAAAAAGCGCGGACTGATGGAACGGATGCCGCATGCTCTGACTGATTTATGCTCATGAAGGGATATTCCAGAAGAATTGCTGTTTCTATGGCAGTTTTCTCTTTTGTCGCTCTTTATGTCGTCGCAGGGTTTCTTGTCTCTGTTCGATATCCGAAAACCTCAGATCAGGCAGGATATTTTATTGCAGGGCATCAGTTGGCTCAGGGGGATGTCCTGCTCCGGAACTGGATATTGACGGCACCAGATTTCTGGACGTCAGATATCCCATTGTCCGCATTATTGTCTTTTTTCTGGAAAATTGCGGGTCATCCCGGCATCAGCCCTCTGCTTCTGCAAATTCAGCCAGTCTTGATGTGGACGGCGCTGGTGTTGTCCGGCCTCTGGTTTGTGTTTCATTATGTCGCCTCTGTGCGGGCGCGCGTCGGTGGGGCGCTTGTGATCGTGGCGTCACTTGGTGTGCCGCTGTTGAGGAGCCCGATTGCTTATTTCGTGACATTATCAGCCATTCATATGGGCAGTATTTTATATGTTGTCTGGGCTTTTTATTTTTCTGACCGTTTTTTGAAATCAGGCCGTGCGGTTGATCTTTTCCTGACGTTCCTCTTGCTTTTTCTGGGGACGATTGGAGATCCTCTGCTGCTTGTTATCGGCATCCTGCCCCTGTTTATCTATGGTTTCCTCTCAGCTATTCGTTTCTGTCAGGCGATCTGGCTCAGGGAAGCCGCCCTGGCTGCCGGTTCTCTCTCTGCTGCGGGGGGAGCCAGTCTCGTTCTGGTGTTAGTGCAGCGCTCAGGAGGGTTCATCAGGGAACAATTGCAGCCACATTTTGTTCAGTGGGACGATCTTGGGCGTAATATTTCCGTTTCCCTGCATGGATTTTTTCTTGTTTTTGGAGCCACGCCGTTTGGTCGGGTTCCATCGGATGCTATTCCGGAAATCGTCAGAACACTGCTTCTCTGTGTGTGCATTGTTTCCGTAATTGGCGTCTTCATCAGGACTTCCGGAGAAAGAAAACACTCTTCAAGAGGTTGCGTTTTTCTCTGCCTTCTCCTGATGGCGTCAGGTCTCGATTTTCTGTCTCTGGTTCTGAGTGACCGGCTTTCTTTTGAGATGAACGGGTTGGCCGGAGCGCGATACCTTTTCCCGTTATGGGTGTGTCTGACATTTGTTGCGGCGCTTCTGGTTGGAAAGCAGTGGGCTGTTATGGCGCTGGCGGGAGCAGTGTTATTCACATCGGTTCCTGCGGATATTGCCACTCTGCGTTCCCTTCCCGTGGGCATGCTGCGTTATTACGACGTTCCTCTCCTGAAGGATCTGATGGCGACAGAGTCGGGAGCCGTTGGAGTCGGGTCGTGGTGGACCTCCCTGAACCTTGAGGCAGCTTCAGGGGGAAGGTTGAGAGTTCTTCCGGGTATCAGCGATTCTTCAGGACGGATCGTGCCGCTGGTCCATATTCATGAGCGTTTTGATTTTGATGAACTGAAACATCGAAAGTTCTTTGTTCTTCTTCCGGACCGCACGCCGACATATGGCGAAAAGGATGTGCTCGGGACATTTGGTCCTCCGCTTTCGCGGATCAGAAGTGGTGAGAATACGGTATTTTTTTATGACATGAGCAAACCGCATCAGGAGGGAGAGTGACTGCTCCATGCATCTTTTCCGGTCTGATATGCGGAAACGATGCAGCTTTTTCTTGCAAGGATGTGCCTGACACCCTAAGAGGAGCCGCCAACGGTCGGGGACCGGAGGCCTTGCTGCCCGTAGGCCCGGGCACCCCCGTGACAAGTCTGCAGGGGAGCTTCGCGCCATGGCATCTACAACCGCACTTTATGATCGAATTTCCGAAGCACTGGCGTTTGACGACGTTCTCGTCGTGCCTGCGGCTTCGAGTGTTCTGCCGTCGCAGGCTTCAACCCGGGCGCGCCTGACGCGCACGATTGATCTCAATATTCCGCTGATTTCAGCAGCGATGGATACAGTGACCGAAGCTGGTATGGCGATTGCCATGGCGCAGCAGGGCGGTCTTGGTGTGATCCACAAAAATCTGACCCCTGAGATTCAGGCCGAGCACGTGCGTCGTGTGAAGCGTTTTGAGTCCGGGATGGTGGTTGATCCGGTCACGGTTGGCCCGGACGAGACGCTGGCTGATGTGCGGAGCATCATGTCGCAGAACGGCATCAGCGGCCTTCCGGTTATTGAGCCTGCGACACGGAAGCTGATTGGCATTCTGACCAACAGGGATGTGCGTTTCGCGACGGACCCGACACAGCTTGTCCGCGATATGATGACTCGCGAAAATCTGGTCACCGTGCGTGATGGTGCGGATGCCGATACGGCGCGTCAGCTGTTGCACAAGCACCGGATTGAGAAGCTTCTGGTCGTCGATGCACAGGCTCGTTGCATTGGCATGATCACTGTGAAGGACATGGATAAGGCCGTTGCCTATCCTCTGGCGATCAAGGACGGGATGGGTCGTCTGCGTTGTGCAGCTGCGACTGGCGTTGGTGAGGATGGCTATGAGCGCGCGAAGCTGCTGATTGCTGCGGGTGTCGATGTGGTGGTGGTGGACACCGCACACGGTCACTCCGCTGGCGTTCTGACGTCCGTCGAGCGCGTCAAGGCGCTTGCACCGGATGTGCAGGTCATTGCCGGGAATGTTGCAACGCCAGAGGCAGCTGAGGCCTTGATCCGTGCGGGTGCTGATGCCGTGAAAATCGGTATTGGCCCGGGTTCCATCTGCACGACGCGTATTGTCGCGGGTGTCGGCGTTCCCCAGTTTTCCGCCATTCTTGAAACAGCCGCGCTTTGCCACGAACATGATGTGCCCGCGATTGCAGATGGTGGAGTCCGCACATCGGGTGACATCGTGAAGGCCATTGGTGCCGGTGCGGATGTGGTCATGATCGGCTCCCTTCTTGCGGGAACGGAAGAGGCACCGGGAGAAGTCTTTCTCTACGAGGGCCGGTCCTATAAATCCTATCGCGGGATGGGCAGCCTTGGTGCGATGTCTCGTGGTTCGGCGGACCGTTATTTCCAGCAGGAAGTCAAGGATACGCACAAGATGGTTCCGGAAGGCATCGAAGGGCGCGTGGCTTATAAGGGGGGAATGGGTGCCGTTGTGCATCAGCTGGTCGGAGGCCTGAAGGCCGGTATGGGCTACACAGGGTCGGCCACACTGTCCGACTTGCAGCAGCGTGCGCGGTTCCGTCGTATTACGGGTGCGGGTCTGCGTGAGAGCCATGTTCATGATGTGTCCATCACGCGTGAAGCCCCCAACTATCGGGTTTGATGTTTTTCACCGGTGGTAGTGCCATCGGTGAGCAGCCTGTTTGTCCGGATAATATATCCGGGCAGACAGGTATTTTTTTTGATCATGTTTTGCGGATCTGGTGTTTTGCGGATTCCGTATAATTTCTGACGGGAAATGTCCGGGATCACCCGGGCTTATGAGGGACGTATTTCATGACACCATCTGCGCGGTTGGCCTCTGCGATTGAATTGATCGATGCGATGGAGGCAACACCGCGGCGACCGGCAGATGCTGTTGCAAACTCCTTTTTCAGAGAACGTCGTTTTATTGGTGGTGGTGATCGGCGTGCCATTTCAGCGATTGTCTGGGATGTTTTGCGACACTGGCGTCGTTTGGGATGGTGGTTGTCACAGGCCGGCGGTGTGCCGGGGGCACGTCTCCTGGTTGCGGCCGAGCAGATCCGCAAGGGCGGCACAGTGGGGGAGATCGGTCAGGCTTATGTGGAAGGGCGCTTTGCTTCTGGTGCGTTGACGAAAGACGAACGCTACGTGCTTGATCGCCTTGGCGCATTTGATGAAAAGGAAATGCCCCGCGCTGTCCGTCTGGAGGTTCCTGACTGGCTTCTACCGCTTCTGGAAGCTCGCTTTGGGGAGACGCTGGAAGAAGAGCTGGCGGCGATGGGCACGGAAGCTCCTCTGGATCTGCGTGTGAATATTCTGAGAGGCACGCGTGAAGTGGCTGCCAAACAGCTGGCCCGTGAAGGGCTTCATGCTGAGCCCACTTCTCTTTCACCTTGGGGATTGCGTCTGCCTGGTCGTTTACCCGTGACGTCGAGCAAGACTTTTCAGGATGGTCTTGTCGAAATTCAGGACGAGGGAAGCCAGGTTCTGGTCGCCATGGTCGGCGCTGCTCCGGGCATGCGTGTCCTGGATTACTGTGCAGGTGCTGGCGGCAAGACGCTGGGCATTGCGATGACGATGGAAAATCGTGGGCAGATCGTTGCATGCGATGTGTCTGAGACGCGTTTGAATGGTGCAGTACGGCGTTTACGTCGTGCTGGAGTGCATAATGTCGAGCGCCATCTTCTGGTGTCCGGTGATAAATGGGCCAAGCGTCGTGCCGGAAGCTTTGATCGGGTTCTGGTTGATGCGCCTTGCACAGGGACGGGCACATGGCGACGGAATCCCGATGCGCGTTTGCGTTTGACGGAAGAAGACTTGCGGGAACTGACTGCCAAACAGGCAGACATTATGGATCGTGCGGCAACTCTTGTGAAACCGGGCGGGCGGATGATTTACGCGACATGCTCGGTTCTTGATGCGGAAAATAGAGATCAAATTACGGCTTTTCTGAAAAGAAATCCCGCGTTTGAAATGGTTTCTGCAGGAACATCATATCTTCCACAGGACATGGCGGATAAAAGTCTGTTGATGCTATCGCCACTCAAGAATGGAACAGATGGTTTCTTTGGTGCCGTGATGGAGCGCAAAGCCGTTGATGCTAATTCATGTATTTAAGGTTTTTCTTCTGTTCTGAAATATTTTTCGACAGGGGAATGACATTTTTTGAGGGGTGTCCAAAGAGAAATCCTTGAGCCTGTGGACATCCTTCTGCAATCAGAAGGCGGTGTTGTTGCTCTGTTTCAACGCCTTCCGCGACGACAGGAAGATTCAGCATCCGTCCAATGGAGACCACCGCTCTGACAATTGAACGTGAGATTTGATTATGTTCAATTCCAGAGATGAAACTTTTGTCGATTTTTATCTTGTCGAACGGAAAGCTTTGCAGGTGGCTCAGGGATGAATATCCGGTTCCAAAATCGTCAATGGAGATTCGGACACCCATTTCACGAATTTTCGTGATAGTATCAAGAGGATTATCAACAGATCTGATAAGGCAGCTCTCGGTTATTTCCAGTTCAAGCCTGTGTGGCTGCAACCCGGTTTCCTTGAGTGCATTGCTGATGGCTGTCAGCAGAGACCGGGATCGGAACTGAACCGGAGAAATATTTACAGCAACAAGAAGATGGTCCGGCCACTGGCTGGCGGCTTTGCAGGTCTCAGTGAGAATCCATTCTCCTATGGGAATGATATGATGGCTTTCTTCGGCTATCGGGATGAAAATTGCCGGTGATATTTCACCATATGTGAGGTGTTGCCATCGCAAGAGGGCTTCAAATCCATAAATTTCTGAATTTTTTGCTATGACCAAAGGCTGATAAACAAGGTGCAACTGTTTCCTGCGGATAGCCAAACCGAGATCATGCTCGATATTCAGTTTCGCATTGAGAACTTTTTCTGAATTTTTTTCAAAGACACGTACGCAGTTAATGCCTTCATGTCGTGCCATGCGGAGAGCAATATCTGCATAGCGTCTCAGATTTTCCTCTGTTTCGGCATCCTGAGGAAAGAAGGCAATTCCAATATTTATGTTTACGTCTACAGGTGTTTGTGGAGAACGAGTGCTGTTTTTGATATCGGAGATGATTTTTTCCGACAAGGAAAGAGATGTTTCACTTTTTCCTTTTTGTATCGGTTGAATGATTGAAAATTCACTATTGCCTGTTCGGGCAATGGTACAGTTTGTATCGCAGGCATATCGTAAAATGTCAGCAATCCTTTTCAGGACCCTGTCACCCATTTTGTGTCCGAAAAGATCGTTGATATTTCGGAATCGATCAATAGATATGGAGAATAATGCGACGCAGGTGTTATTCTGTTGGGCAAATGTCATGGCATCAAGAAGAGCGATATTGAAAGATCTTCTATTTGCCAGAGACGTCAGATCGTCATGAAGTATAATTGATTTCTTAATGATGCGTTTACATTTTTTTTCGAGATGAGAATGTCGCCCCTCCTGAGGTAATTCTTTATTGCGGAGGCTGATCTTCCTCGATGCCATTCTAAATTTCTCGATGCTTCGTTAAGTGTTGATCTGTTTTATTGTGACATTCTGTGATGTACTGGCATTCCGATGCATTTGGTTTGATATTGCTTCTTGATCGGAATGAGAATTCCAATTTTCATTCCTCTACAAATTTAGATATTTTCATTTTTGTGAGAATTATTTCCCAATGAAATGTCCCAGAGTTGAGTTTTATGATTCATAGCGATGTTACATCCTTTGTAACCAGAGGCCTATGAATAACAGGAATTAGTTAAAAGACATTGAACTTGCTCTGTCAGAAAAATGACGGTTATGATTTTCGGACGTTACTAAAAGAAATGGCATTAAAAGTATATATTGTGATGATTTTTTAATATTTCTGATATAAATGGGCATATCCCGCTTATTAAAATAGAGAATAAAAGTCCGCTCATTTGAGAGAATTTTTATTTATATTGCGCGGATTTTATCGTAAAAAATAGGAATATTCCTGAATTCAGGATTCTGTCGCCATTCTGATACCAAGAAGAGCGAATGCAACGCCAGCGATACGGTCAATATATTTCGCATTGCGCGTCAGGAAATCAGAGAAATAGCGATGGCTGAACAAAAGTGCGACCATAGGAAACCAGATCAGCGCGATCACGAACATAATGGATACACATCCAAGACCCAGAGATGTGGGTGCATGTTGGGGTAGTGTCGCGGCGAAAAGGCTGGAGACAAAAATAGGAGCCTTGGGATTGGCCAGATTCGTCAGCAGACCTGTTCTGAAGGCATGTTTTGAATGTGTCAGCTTTGCGGGAAGGGAAGGAGACACAGGGGCTGGTTTACAGCTTGCGATAATCAGTTTGATGCCCAGCCACAGCAGGTAACCCCCTCCCGCGATACGCAGCAGGAAAAAGAGCCATGGGGAGGCGGCGAACAGGAAGCTGATGCCGAAGAAACCGGCAAGCCCCCAGAGAGCAACCCCGATGGAGACTCCGAAAGCGGCGAAAAGCGCCGGTATGCGTCCGCGTGTCATGGCCAGTCGGGCAACCATGAGGAAATCCAGCCCGGGGAGGATTGTCGCGACGACCCAAAGGGTAGCTACGGCGCCAAAGACTGAAAGTTCCTGATGTAGAGGCATGGAAATCTTCCGAAGATTTTCTCATTAAGACGAGCGCTTGATGTGGCCCACGGCGCATCTTATGGCAACACATTCTCCCAATTTTCTTTTGCCTGGATGATATCAAATCTTCTGTGCGCAGGAGGGGACTGTAGCTTTGTATGATAAACAGATTAAGGTGTTCTATAGTGAACCATGGCTATGCAGCTCCGTTCCATGGGAGAGTTAGCATGCCATGGAACCTGTAACGCTCTGAAATGCGCGAAATATATGATGAAAAAGAACACATCCCTAACCAGACTGCATGCCTTGTGGGCGGCTTTTCCTGCTGTGATCCTTTTTTCCATGGCACACGGAAACATGGCCTATGCAGCAGATACATGGTCCGCATCCGGCTGCGGGAAAGAGCCGACTCCTCCCTCTGTCGATATCTCCTCGGTGGAACATTACAACGCCAGCGTTGATAAGGTCACTGCATACGAAAAAGCTGCGCGGACCTATAATACCTGTGTTGCAAGTGAAGCGACTAAGGCTGAAACAGCGGTCAGCAATGATGCAAAACAGCAGATCGACCATATTCATGCGGCTTCGGTGGCTGTTCAGAAGAAACTTGCAGCCAATTTTGTCGATTTGAGCGGAAAGCTGAAGGCTGGTTCGAAGAAATTTTCTGCTCAATAGCTGAAGAAAATGGCAGTTTCCTTCTCAGTCTATTGGACATTCTGACCCCGGAAACAGTCACCGTGTCAGCAGGTCAGGTCCGGTCATCCCGAACCTGACCTGTGTTTTTATGGCGTGAAACAGGCGAGTTGCCCAATGGGTGTGCCTGTTATGGTGTCGTCCCGCATGACGATATTGCCACGCACGATGGTTGCGACAGGCCAGCCCTGAATGTCCGTGCCATCAAATGGGGTCCACCCGGCGGGCGTCACGATCCAGTCATTGGTGATGGTGCGGCGTGCTTTCATGTCCACCAGAGTGAAATCGGCATCATAACCTGCCGCAATCCGTCCCTTGGCCTGAAGGCCATAAACACGGGCAGGGCCTGAGGACATCAGGTCGACAAGACGGCCCAAGGACAGCCGGCCGGCATTGACGTGATTGAGCATGACCGGAACAATTGTCTGCACGCCGGTCAGTCCTGCGGGACATTCAGGCCAAGGCTTTGCTTTTGCTTCCAGAGAATGTGGTGCGTGGTCGGAGGAAACGACGTCGATCGTGCCATCTGCCACGGCTTGCCATGCAGCGTCGAAATGACGACGGTCACGTATTGGCGGGTTCATGACCGCCAGTGCACCAAGCGTTTCATAGCAATCCGGCGCAACCTGTGTGAGATGATTGACCAACACCTCCACCGTCGCAATGTCGCGAAAACCCTGAAGATATTTCAGCTCTTCGGCGGTTGATGTGTGCAGGATATGTGCCGGACGGCGCGTTTTGCGGGCTATGGCCATGATGCGGCGGGTGCCGAGGAAAGCGCATTCCTCATCACGCCAGATCCGATGCATGTCATGGGGTTGTCCGGTGTGAAACTGTTTGCGTCGTTCCTGCAGACGATATTCGTCCTCTGAATGAAAGGCGACGCGACGATGACCATGGCGCATGACGGCTTCGATCCCGGCATCATCCTCGATCATAAGATCGCCGGTTGACGATCCAGCAAAGACCTTGACGGCGCAGACGCCTTCCATCTGCTCAAGAGTTCCGAGTTCGGTTGTATTTTCACGCGTCGCACCGACATAAAAGCCGAAATCAATCCATGAATTGGCGGAAACGTATTCCTGTTTCCAGCGTAGCATTTCTGCACTGGTGATGGATGGATTGGTGTTCGGCATATCGAACACGGTGGTGACACCGCCTAAAGCTGCGGCTTTGGTGCCGGTGGGAATGCTTTCAATCTCGGGCTTTCCAGGATCACGGAGATGCACATGGGCATCAATCAGACCGGGCAGAACGTGCAGGCCGGTTGCATCGATGGTTTCGGCAGCTTCGGCATGGCCTGGTACATTCAGGCTGGCGATGCGACCTGAGATGACACCGATATCTGTTTTGGCCTCTCCCCATGGGAGAATGCAGTGTCCGTTCCGTATGATCAGATCGTAGCGCATGTGACGGTGTCTTTCCGTTTGCCTGACGGTCTCGGCGCCGGACCGCCCTCTTTGTCAGGAGACCTTTAGAACAAAAATGGCTTTCCGGGAAACGCGGCTTATGCGCTGTGCGCAGGTCAGGCGGCGAGCGTGCTGAGCAAATCACCGTCTGCCGGGATGCCTCGGATATGAATACGATGCCAGAGGACGTAAAACAGAAGTGTCCAGGCGGCATGACGTTCCCGGCGGCCGGAAGCATTCAGAAAAAGTGCACGGACGCGCTCAGGGAAAGCGATTTCCTGAATGCAGGGGTCGGAGGCAACAAGTTGGCCGATTTGTCTGGAATCACTTTCAATCCAGTTGCCGATCGGAACGGTGAAGCCCTGCTTGGGTGCGAAGGGCTGCGCAGCTGGAAAATGTTGCGCCAGCCATGTTCGCAGAAGCCATTTCCCGGTTTTGCCGTGCAGACGCAGCCTGTCAGGCAGACGCCATGAAGCATTGGCGATTGCGGGATCAAGAAGCGGGGTGCGACCTTCTATGCCGTGTGCCATCAGGCAACGGTCGAGTTTGGTCAAAAGATCATTGGGAAGCCATTCGGCAATATCAGTGGCCTGAAAAGTTGCCAGACGGGTTGGTGCGTCGGCGACATTCATCGCCGCTGTCGTGATGCCATCGCGCCACCGTGCATTGCGGCATATTGTCGAGCGGAGAATGCTTGTGCCATCAAAAATACCGCGTCGCCATGGACGCCGCCCACCACGCCACCAGGGACGAAGGGCGGTGCGATAGCGTCCATAGCCGGCAAACAGTTCATCCCCGCCTTCACCAGACAGAACGACACGCACTTCCTTGGATGCCTCACGGGCCAGCAGCCATGTCGGGATAATGGCATAATCCGCAACAGGATCGTCCATTGCGGCGACGATAGAAGGAAGATTACGCCAGACATCGTCTTTGTGAATTTTGAGAATATGATGTTGGGCTCCGGCCGCTTTTGCCATTTCTGCGGCTGCGGCGCTTTCGTCTGCGGCCCCGGGAACGTCGAATGTTGCGGTCCATGCGAGAAGAGGTGCGGCGTCCCCCGAATGGTCACGGAAACGTTTCATTGTGGCCAGCACTGCGGCGCTATCAATCCCGCCAGACAGGAACATGCCGAAAGGCACATCGGCACGTTCATGAACACGGATGCTGTCCGTCAATGCGGCATCCAGACGTTTGATGGCATCTTCTTCAGAAATTTCTTCCGCATTTCCGGCAGGAAGAGCTCTTTGTTTTCCGGACCAGGAGATCTGTCCATTTGTGATGCGGATTGTCTCACCGGGAAGGATGCGGCGGATACCGGGATAGATTGTTGGCCTGCCTGTTGTGAAACCAAGCTGGAGCAGTTCGTCACGTCGTTCAGAATTGATGGCCGGTTGCACCAGCCCGGAGGCGAGAATGGTCTGGGCCTCCGACGCGAAGATAATGCCGCCCGGAAAGGATGCGATATAGAGAGGTTTTATTCCAAAAGGATCGCGTGAGAGCGTCAGTTCCCGACTGCGTGTGTCATGGATGGCAATGGCGTACATGCCACGTAGACCGGCGGTAAAAGCCGTACCTTCCTGCTCCCACAATCTGAGGGCGGATTCGCAGTCGCTTCCTGTTTTATAAAGGGATGATGCAAATTTTTTGCGAATATCAGGATCATTGTAAATTTCGCCATTGGCGATCAGTGTCGCTGAATCCGATCTGAGAGGCTGGTCCCCGCCTTGGGGATCTATGATCGCCAGACGCGTGTGAATGAAATCAGCCTGATCCAGTCGAACAATATGTGATCCATCAGGACCACGATGCGCGAGTGAAGCCGCCATACGCTGGAGAATGGATGGGTCACAGGGCGTGGCTGTGTGTGACCATGCAATTCCGGCAATTCCACACATATCAGAGGATATTTCCATGATTGGGGGAAACAGTGTGCAGGAATTGCTCCCAGGCACGAAGAACGCATGCAGGTGCGTATTCATTTTCCCATGAATGACGACCAGCACGTGAGAATTTCTTTTTCATGTCAGGATTTTCCAGAACTTCATGGATACATGCGGCAAGCGCATCAGCATCTTCCACAGGTGCGAGCAAACCGTTGTTTCCAGAAATAATCAGCTCCATTGGTCCCTGAGAAGCAGCCGCAACCACAGCTGTTCCGGCAGAAAATCCTTCTATGACGACATTCCCGAGGGGTTCATGGCGGGAAGGGCAGACAAGCACATCGCATTCCCGGATCAGCGGAGCAGGATCAGCCCACCCCGGCATCAGAAGTCGATCCGCAACACCTTCCCGCCGTGCCAGATCCTCAAGATTTGCACGCTCCGGTCCTTCACCGGCGATCAGCAGCCAGACGCCGGGAAGTTTCGCAAGGGCGCGGATCAAAACATCGAACGCCTTGTTCCTGTGCAGACGGCCCAGTGCCAGAATGAAGGGGGCATGCTTGGGAATATCAGCGGGACGGCTGGGTGGAACAGAGGAGAGATCAGCGGCAAAATTCGGAACATAATGGGCGCGTTCTTCAGGCCAGCCTTCCTGTTTCAGCCATTTGACGATTCCGCGTGTGTTCCCGACCAGATGCTGGCAATGCCTGTAATAGGAAAGATCATAAAAACCGCCGAGACGACCGACAAGAGTCCAGTCTCCGACAGGTGTGAAGCGTGCGGCCCTGTTCATCCAGGCGACAGTCACATCAGGCTTGAAGTGTTTCAGTGCTTTGCGAAGACGTGGGCGTGTCAGCAGATCCAGACGTCCACCAAATGATAATTCCCGTGGATGTAGCCCGCCGCTTTCCAGTCGGGCACGGCGTTCGGTGTTGCGACGAATGACTGGGAGGATATCGAGTCCATCTGCTGACTGGGCCATGGTTAAGCGTTCGAAGAACAGTTCCGCGCCACCATTGGCGGCGCCAGCCATGACATGAGCAATACGGGGGCGGCGGGTCATCGGGACAGGCTTTCCGAATGGCTTGCGAGCAGGGCAAGAGCTTTGCGGCTGACGTCAACAGGGTCAAGGGCGGCAATCGGAGCGTTGCCTTCGGGACCGGGGGCCGCGATCCATGTGGCATGTGGGCCCGCCGGTGCATATTCGCTGGCGCGGGACGGACCAAACAGACCGAGAGTTGGAGTGGCGCAGGCTGCGGAGAGATGCATGAGGCCTGAATCATTGCCGACGAACAGGGCACATCGGCTGAGCAAGGCGGCGGTTTGCGAAATGGAGAAGCGCCCGCCGGCATCAATGGCGTTGGGCAGTTGCAGTAATGGAGCGGCCATATCACGCTCTGCATCCCCGGGGCCGTAGAAAATGACTGGTCGTGCATCTGGATATTCGGTGGCAATCATTGCCCATAGGCGAAGAAAATGTGTGGCTGGCCAGACCTTGCCGTTCCAGTTTGCTGTTGGCCCCAGACCGATCATCTGTTGGCCGGCATGTGTGGCGGAGATAATTCCATCTGCAGTTTCCTGATCTTCCGCGCCGATCCACGCCACAGGCATTGGAGCAGGTGAAAGACCAAGAGCCTGACCAAGCTGAGTCACTCTCCGTCCGGGACGACGACCGCCACGGATGATGATGCGCTTGCGTGAGAGCAGAAACCAGGAAAGACCAGATCCCCGCAAATCGAACACCATATCCCAGACGTGAGGTACGCAAAGACGCCAGAGATGGAGCCAGTGCATGTCATAGGGTTGTTTTGTGACGACAATCAGCCGTTCAAGTCTGGGCATTCGGGCAAAGACGCCCGCTGCGACAGGGCCGCAGGCGACCGTGAAGCGGGCAGAGGGATACGTCATGAGCAGGTGGTTCAGGATGCCGGAGGAGATCACGGCATCGCCCAGACGTGTGGCGGTGATGAAGAGAATACGCATCTGCTTCTGATGTAACGCGCTTTGATGCAGGTTTCCATGGAGAAGCGGCATAAGCGGTTGAAGACGTGACTGGCAGCGTCTTCAACCCTTGAAGAGATGATGTGAAATGGAAGGCAAATTTCCTTCGGTGGTGTCGTTCAGAACCGAAGGAAAGGGTGTGATGTTACGGGAACCACTTCCGGGTTACTTTCCACGCGATCAGATAGAAGGCGAGGTAGAGACCCGGGACGAAGAACACGATCCGTTCGAGATCACCCATCATGATCAGATCTCCTCACTGCCGGAAAGTTGTTGCTGGGTATCCAGCATGATGGTTCCAGCCCCGGCGATCAGGATGATCATCACGGTTCCGATGACCCATGCGAAATACCAGGGACCAAGATCCCCGACGAGCACGGCGAAAATGAGCGCCACAACAACGGCGATGCCCAGTCCGATCATGCGCAGCAGATGTGCTGTTATCATGACTGTCTCCTTGTTCAGTAACTGTGAGGGTCATTGACGACGTCGGAGACCCTGACCTTGCCGCGCATCACGTAATAGCACCATGAGGTGTAGCTCAGGATCAGTGGCATGAAGACGAGCGCGATGATCATCATGCAGGTGAGGCCATAGACACTGCCGGTTGCGTTCCAGATCGAGAGGCTCTGATCCGGAGCTGTGGAAGATGGCATCATGAAGGGGAACATCGCAGCGGTAACGGTTCCGATGGTTCCGATCCATGAACCGGCACCCAACCACCAGGCCAGAGCGCATTTGTCAGCACGGAGGGCCAGTGACCCTGTGATCATGCAGGCAATTCCGAGGAGGGGAAAGACCCACAGGATCGGATGTGCGTGATAGTTCGTCATCCACCCGCCCGATACGATTTCGACGTGCTGGCCGTGCAGTGGGTTGGCGGGCATCGCCGTGTCGACCGGAGCTGTCAGGATGAAACCCGGCAGCGAGAGGATACGGATACCGCCAATGATGAACAGGCCCGCAGCGACGACACCTGCTGCGGAGGCATATTTCTTTGCGCGGCTGTAGATCGGGTCTTCGGCGCGGAGGGCAAGCATGGTTCCGCCCTGATAAACGCTGAGAGAGACAGCCATGAGGCCGCACAGAATGGCGAAAGGATTGATCAGGTAGGACAGGAAGGACTCATCCTGATAATATTGTCCGGTCCAGTCGAAATGATACCCTACGCCCTGCAGGATATTTCCGAACGCAGCGCCGTAGACGAACATGGGCAGAAAGCCAGAGATCAGGAAGACGACATCCCAGCTTGAGCGCCATGTCTTGCTGTCGGCTTTGGAGCGGTATTCAAAGGCGACCGGTCGAAGAATCATGCTGAACAGAAGCAGGATCATGACGACATAGAACACGGAGAAGGAGGTGCCATAAAGGGTTGGGAACGCCGCGAAAATCGCGCCGCCGCCCAGAATGAACCACACCTGATTACCGTCCCAGTGCGGGCCGATGATGTTCAGGGCTGTCCGTCGTTCGCCGTCATTGCGGCCAACAAAACGGAGCAGGGTGCCGACCCCCATATCCATGCCGACCATCAGGCCGAGGCCGATCAGGAGAACGCAGAGTATGACGCCCCAGATCAGCTTGAGAATTGTGTAATAATCCATGGTTCAGTCTCCCATGCCTGCGGCAAAGGTTGCTGTATTCACGCCATGATCTTCTGTTTCATGTGCATGCGCACCGTGATAGTCCGGGCCCAGACGGGCGAATTTGAACATCAGGTAAAGTTCAGCAGCGATAAAGATCGTATACAGGAGGGTGAACCCCGCCAGTGAGAAGATCATGTATGAAACGGTGTGGGTGGAGGCGGACAGGAAGGTCGGCAGATAGTTGAAAACCGTCCATGGCTGACGCCCGGCTTCTGCCGTAATCCAGCCGAAGGAAGAGGCCAGAATGGGCAATGGGATCGACCACATGGTCAGTTTCAGGAGCAGGTGGTTCCGATCCAGCCTGTTGCGCAGACTGGTGTAGGCGCTGAAGGCGAAGACGACGAAGAACCAGAGTCCCAGACAGACCATGACGCGGAACGACCAGAACGTCACGAATACGTTCGGCAGGATTTCCGGCTGTGTTTCCTGAACAACTCTGTCGATCTGATCTTCTGGAATGTTGGTCACATCATGACCGGGGGCATGGATGGCCGCAAGAAAGCCGTAACCCATATCGGCTTCATGTTCATGGAATGTCGCCAGTGCATCTGCTGAATGTGTTGTGTCATATTCATGCAATGCGGAAAGCGCAGTGATTCCCGAACGGATGCGTGGGCCTGCCTGTTCCTCCAACTCCTTCATGCCGGTGATCGGCGTTGTGAAATCATGAGCGACAAGCGGGGTCAGAACGAAGGGAATTCCGATTTCCAGATGATTGACCTGGGTCTTGTCATCCGGCAGCGCGAAAGCGATCCATGGTTCATAGGGAGGTTTCGTGGTTTCCCAGATGCCTTCCATGGCAGCGATTTTCGTTGGCTGGTGCATGTAGTCCAAGCGACCCAGAGCATCACCCAGTGTAATCACGCCAACGGTGGAAATCAGACCGAACAGCGCAGCCATACGGAACGAACGCGCTGCGAATTGCTTGTGCTGTCCACGTAGAAGATAGAAAGCACTGATGCCCATGACGAACATGGAGGCGCTGACATATCCGGCGAGAGAGGTATGCACGAATTTGGCCTGCGCATCTTCGTTGAACAAAACCTTGGTGATATTATCAAAGGTCATGCGCATTGTTTCTGGATCGAAATGCGCACCCTGAGGCATGTTCATGTTCGCGTTTGCGACCAGAATCCACAATGCTGACAGGTTGGATCCCAGAGCCACCAGCCATGTAATGGCCAGATGGGCCTGTTTGCTCATGCGGTCCCAGCCAAAAAACATGAGACCAACGAACGTTGATTCCATGAAGAAGGCCATCAGCCCTTCAATGGCCAGAGGGGTTCCGAAAACGTCACCGAAAAAATGGGAATACATCGACCAGTTCGTGCCGAACTCGAACTCC
>JAAYUA010000132.1 GCA_012517935.1 Acetobacter sp.
CGCGGCCTGTATCAACTGACCGACGCCATAGGTTGTGGCGGTGGTTGGGTCACGCTGATCGGGGGCGACCAGTGCCAATCCGGCTGCAGCTGCCATTTCGACAACAGCCGTGCGGCCATTCCCCAGAAGACCGATCGATGCCGTTACGCTTTCTCCCTGTGGTCCGGTGACCGGGCATGTCAGCATTCGCCCTCCCGTAGCCAGAACCAGAGCCTCTGCAGTGCCTTCTCCACCGTCCGCGGCGGGTAGTTTGACGTAGTTTGCGTCTGGGTAGATCTCGCGAAATCCATCCTCGATCGCATCAGCAACATCCAGGGCTGACAGGCTTTCTTTGAACGAATCACAGACAATTACGACCTTCATCGCCTTCTTCCTTTGTTTCTTGTTCAGCGATTGACGCGTGATGCCGGGATGCGGAGCACAAGCACCATGCCGATGATGGCCAGCGCGGCCAGAACGAAGAGTGCGTTATCCGTTCGATGGGTGGCATCCTTGATCCAGCCGACCAGATAGGGGCTGATGAAACCCGCCAACTGGCCCATTGAATTAATCAGGGCCAATCCTCCGGCTGCGGCTGCCGGGCTGAGATATCCATTGCACAGCGGCCAGAACATCGGCAGCCCAGTCAGGGCCCCTGCCGTTGCCACAGTCAGCCCGGCGATCGCCAGAGGCGTGATGTCAGGGAAGCGGGCAGCGATCGCCAATCCGCCAGCTGACATCAGAAGAGGTATGGCCAGATGCCAGCGCCGCTCACGATGCCGATCTGCGGAACGTCCCATGCCGATCATGAACAGGCTGGCTGCAAGATAAGGCAGGGCACTCAGCCAGCCGATCGCGGTCACATCATGGATGCCGCTGGAGCGGATAATGGTCGGAAGCCAGAAATTGATCGCATAGACGCTTGCCTGAATGCAGAAATACAGTGCGCCAAGCATCCATATTGCGGGATTGGATAATATGGAGCGAAAAGTGTCTGACGTCTGTTGTGGCTGCTCCAGATGATCCTGATGCAGGACCTGAGCTACGGCAGTTCGTTCTTCCGGTTGCAGCCAGCTTGCCTGCTGTATCGAGTCACTCAGCAGCAGGAGCATGCCAAGACCCAGAACGACGGTTGGCAGACCTTGCAACAGGAACAGCCACTGCCATGCAGCGAGATTTCCGGGAGATGAGGCGAAGTGAGACAGCATCCAGCCGGACAGAGGTCCGCCGACGACTCCTGACAGCGGGATGGCAGACATGAACAGTGTCATCACACGTCCATGACGCGCAGATGGGAACCAGCGGGTCAGATAAAGCACCAGTCCGGGGAAGAAGCCGGCTTCGGCGGCGCCAGTGATGAAGCGCAGAATATAGAAACTGGTCGGTCCCTGAACGAACATCTGTGCGGCGGACAGCAAGCCCCAGACAACCATGATCAGGGCCAGCCATTTTCGTGCGCCCACACGTTGCAGCATCAGATTGCTGGGCACACCGCAGGCGATATAGCCCAGGAAGAAGATGCCCGCCCCCAGGCCATAGGCCTTTTCAGACATATGCAGGGCATCCAGCATGTCCAGCTTGGCAAACCCGACATTGACCCGGTCGAGATAGTTGAACAGGTAACAGATGAAAATATAGGGAACAATTCGGAATGCAATCTTGCGGAAGATTGCATCCAGACGATTTTTGTCTGATGGAAATTCAGTTGATAACGCCTGCATCTTTCTACTCCGATGCTTGTTTTTATTGCCCGATGCCTGTCAATCGGGAGAGAGGATTTTCGATTGATCCGGGTGCGGACCGATGAGCGAGCTTAGGGATAAAGTGGCAATCTGTCTTGGGATTGTGAGGATTTTCGGTGTTTTTATCGGGTTCTTTTCCGGAGAGATAGTCCTCTGTCTTTTCTTGCAAATTCACCAGAAAAAGAGCGATGTCTTCAATGCCATTGATCTGCTCATCATATATGACAATGCAGCATCGGATTTAGTCTCTCTATTTTCCGTTTGATTGAGCCAGTTTTGAGTGGAGATTATTTTTGGCTTGTTCCCGGAGAAGAAGGTGTCTAATTCTCGGGGTTCCCATGAAAAATGATTTAATCCCTGTGCCATCGTGCTTGCGCCGTTTTCTGACAGATTGTCCCAAGGTATGACGCCTGCTGTTATCACGCATTGGCTGGGCGTTAGGTCCATCGCCATTGCACCCGAGCAGATTGCGGTCAGGGAAGGTCTCAGAAGTGGCGTCGCCGTTGCTGCGGTGATGTGTCTGGCGTGGTATACCAATACGCCCTTATTGGCATGGGCAGCTTTTTCCGCATTCTGGACCTGTCTGCTTGATCCCGGTGGTTTGAGACCAACGCGCATAAAGGCATTGCTCACTTTTGCTGTTGCGGGAACCCTGATCTCGGGAGGGGTTTCTATCGTCGCAGGGTGGGGTAATCTTCCTGCCACGTTTGCCGGGGTTGGTGTTTGTATCTTCCTGTGTGGTCTGGCCCGTTCACGTGGGCCGATCGCAACGCAAATCAGTGTTCTTTCCGCCATTGTTGTCGTTGTTGCCGTTTGCTACCCGAGCACTCCGGTTGCAGGTCTGAAGATTGCAGCCTTATTTGCCGCAGGTTCGCTATGGGCGATGCTGATCTGCCTGTTTGCATGGCCGGTTGATCCCTATATGCCGCAGCGGCTGATGTGCGCTGCGATTTTCCGCGAGCAGGCAGGCATGGCGGGGCGTCTTGTCGCAACGGAAGGGGTTGTGGGCGATATCGGTGCGTGGCGACGTGATATTCGTCAGCGTATTGAGCAGACCCGTATCGCTGTCGAACGTTTCTCATCAGATATATCAAGTCGGCAGACGGTGATGGCTCTTGCTCCATCCGTCGATGCCGCAGATCGTATTCTGGTGGCTTTGATCGCGTTTGAACATCATGCGGATCGCACGACACAGGAAGCTGTGGATGCGCGCATCATCCGGATTGTGGTTGCAGCATTGAAACGGGTGGCGCAGGAACTGGAACGTTCACAGCCTTCTGCGACTGCTCTTGAGCGATATATAAGGAGTCTGAAGCGGCATGGAGAAAGGGATGACACGCTGTTTACGCGTGGCGCTTCATGGATCGCAGATGCC
>JAAYUA010000133.1 GCA_012517935.1 Acetobacter sp.
CGCAACCATTGGAATGGAGAAATTCTGCCCGCCATCAATCTGGACAGTAATCGTGCCCAGCTTCTGGCCAATTGAGACCGGGGCCTTCACCGGACTGCTATAATCAGCGGAGATATGCACTCTCGACTGCCAGCCGCGGGGCAATGTCAGAGACAGATCCTGACCCGCATTCCCCGGCACACTCAGCACTACGCCATTCCATACAGGAACCTGCGCAACATTTTCCCCTGCCTTCAGAAGAGTGGCCTTTTCAAAGCTGGCGAAAGCCCAGGCCAGAAGGCGTTCACCCTCATGAGCACGTTCATTTGAGGACGCCATACCATTCAGCGCCATCACCACGCGCCGTCCATCCCGCAAAGACGATGCACACAGACCATAACCGCCTGCATCCGTGTGCCCGGTCTTCAATCCGTCAGCCAATCCCTTATCCACCAGAACATTGCGGTTACCCTGGGAAATATGATTGAATTCGAAGTCTTTCTCGGAAAAATAATGGTAATACTCAGGGAAATCACGAATCAGATGCGATGCGATCGTCGCTGTATCACGCGCTGACATGTAATGATTTTCGGCAGGCCAGCCTGTCACATTCATGAAATGCGAATTCGTCATTCCAAGCTTTGCAGCCGTGTCGTTCATCAGGACGACAAACTGCTCTTCTGAACCTGAAATACCTTCGGCCAACACGACACAGGCATCATTACCGGACTGAATGAGCATGCCCTGAATCAGGTTTTCGACGGAAACACTGGAATCGAGCGGAACGAACATCTTCGATCCCTGCATCCGCCAGGCGCGTTCGCTCACGGTAAATGTCTGATCAAGATGAATCCGCCCGGCACGCAGCATGGCAAAGACGATATAAGCCGTCATCATCTTGGTCAGCGATGATGGCGCCATATGCTCATCAGCCGCTTTTTCCATAAGAACCGCGCCAGTATCATAATCAGTGATACAGACCCAGCGGGCGACCGTATCGACCGGGCCAAGCGGCGTTGTCGCCGGCCCCACTGCGCCATTCACTGGTGTCGAAGCCGCCCCGTCTTCGCTATCCGCAGCAGAAGAAACAGGGTGCCTGGATGCAGGATGATGGCGGTGGGAAGCAGCCATTGCTATCGGAGATATAACAGTCGAAAGGGCTGTACCTGCGATAAATATCCGTCGGGTCTGCACGTGAATTCCTATCTGACAACGATGCGCGCTCCCGTTAGCCCAACGGCCACAGCACGGTCCAGTGCTGCGTCCGCCTCGGCCACGGAAGCAAAGGGGCCTGTAAGGGCAAGCCAACGCCCGCTTCCCGGCGTGGTGGCGGACCAGACGGTTCCACCACCACGTTGGGCAGCAAGTGCCGCATATTGCCTGCCTGTAAACCTGCCCAATTCAATCCAGAGTGTTCCTCCGGTAGCATAGCCCTGCATGACATTCACCGGAAGCTGCATCAGGCTGGAAGAAGCGCCATTCCCGGCAGAAGACGATGCCTGGGCATCCTGCCCGGAAGAACCCAGCGGGCGATCCAGCACTTCACTTTTCACATCGCCAACCGGCGCGGTATCAATCGCCACTCTCGGGCCGCCGGGAAGATCTTCAGCGAAGGAACGACTTGCAGGAACATCTTCAATGACCTCGACCCGTGCCGGCTCATTTGTCATTCCCAGAAGCGAAGCCACGCGCGGCGTGACTGACAGCAGCCTGCCACGATGGGTCGGTCCACGATCATTCAGGCGTATTCTGACATATCGTCCGTTATCCAAGTTCCGCACCACAACCACCGCCGGCAGTTGCAGAAATGGATGGGACGCCGTCATGCCCTGGGGATCATAAATTTCACCATCGGCCGTCACGCTGCCAGCTTTGCGCCGATGGTCAATAACCGCCAGACCCGTATCCTGATAAGAAAAATCCATATGAGGGTAATGCCATATACCCTCGCTTTTCCAGGCTGGTCCCGTCTCGAAATGGAGGTTTGCAACCTGCTCCGATTTTTTCTGCATCTGGCAACCGGCAAGCGGGAAGAGCAGCAACAGACCCGTAGTTCCGCAAAAACGAACTGACTTCATGCTGTCATGTTACCTAGAAGCCCTGCTGCCAAAGCATAAAAATCCGAAGGGTTGTAACGGCGGAAAACATTGAAATTATGATAGACCATGAAGGCTTGTCCACCAGCGCCGTCGGGACGAAGCACGGCTCCGGAAATATCCGTCCGCGCAAAGGCGCTGCCGTCTGCTCTCCTGACACCAGCCTTCATCCACGCGCCAAGAGACCGCTCATTCTTGCGACCAAGATCGGCTTGAGGAAGCGCTTCGGGAACCTGGATTTCCTGCCCCCATGGCTCCCCCTGCTTCCAGCCGCATCGGGCAAGATAATTGGCAATCGATGCCAGAACATCAGGAACACTGTTCCAGATATCCTTCGCACCACCCGCGGGAAAACTCTGGGCATAGGTCAGATAGGCCGATGGCATGAACTGAGGTTGCCCCATCGCCCCGGCATAGCTGCCTTTCATCTCCTCAGGGGCGATTTCACCATCCCCAAGGATCTGCAACGCCTTCATCAACTCGGAACGAAAAAAGGAAGCCCGTCGCCCTTCGAAAGCAAGCGTCGCCAATGCATCGACAATATAGAAGCCACCAGTAATCCGGCCATAGAATGATTCCAGTCCCCAGATTCCGGAAATTCCTTCAACATCAACGCCATAATGCGAAGAAATTTCCTGAAAAAGAGAATGGTTCTTCTTGACGGCTTCCTTGCCGGCAGCAACCTTCGCAGCACTCAGGACCTTGTCACGGTATTGAGCCCAGGTCAGCGAAAATTCAGGCTGATGATGATCAAGGCGTATGACCTTCGCATTTGGCTCCGCCGTCAACGCAAGAGCCCGCCTCACAATCGATGCGGGCACCCCCTTGTCTTCAGCCTCACGCCTCACTCCGGCAAGAAAGGTCGCATAATCGCCGCTTGCAGCCATGGCTCGATCAAACGGGAGTCCAGCCATGGACGCTGTGAGAATAAATCCACGGCGTGACAAAGACGAAAAAGATTTGTGTCCACTCATCCTGATGACCCGTTACTTCTTTTTGACGCCCACACCCGGACGCAGGGGGCGACGCTCTGTCGCACCATACATAATGAAATGAATAAACGGGTTTACACCCACATTTGCGACATCCGGATTGGCCTCAAGATAAGCTCTGGTGTCAAAGAAAGGATTTGGATTGCGACTTTCCAGCCAGCCATGATCCAGGTAATGCTGCGCCGCATCGATCCCCAGCAAACCCACATCGGGATACATCGCGACATACCATTCCTTATCAAACCAGAACAGTTCAGCCGGGTAGGTCATGCGATCTGAAGCAGCAAGAGTGGCCTCCGGAATGGAAGATGCCACTTTTCCTGCAACTGGAACCCTTCCCCCGGCAGGCAGACGTTGCCGATGGACGGTGGAATGACGGACATGAGGTTTCGGCGCAGATGTTGTTTGCGTCACGAATTCCACTCCTTAAAACAGACCATTCCGTTTACCCTGCGTCCATAAGGGAAAATATCGCGAAATCAGGGCACGACAGCCCCGGGTTATGACGCAGCCCGCATTGTGCAGCAAGAGCTATCAACGGGATGCAATCCGATCATGCCGAACGCCCTATATGGCTATCGTGATCATAACGTGGCAGAGAGGCAAAATGATGTCTTTTCAGGATCTGTTTCTCCGGATTGGTCACTAATGCTCCCATTCGGTTATCTTTCCGGCAGCCTATCCCTCCGGCTTTTAATGATCCTGGTCGGCACCTTCATCCTTGAAGACGGCGCCACGATCCTGACAGCCATTGCCGCCAGCGACGGTCAGGTTCCAGTCACCTCCGCACTGGGCACACTTTGGATCGGCATCGTGGTGGGCGACGCAGGACTATATGGCCTCGGCCGCCTCGCCGCCCTGTCTCCACTCTTCAAAAGATGGCGCCCTTCAGTCGATCACGCTCCTGGCGAAAAACGCTGGTGGCATGGGTCGCGGCTTTTTCGAATGGTCTTCATCAGCCGCTTCATCCCCGGAACCCGCCTGCCTTTCTATACAGCCACCGGATTTTTCAGCGCCGGCTTCTGGGTGTTCGTGTCTGCAACAGCAGTCGCAACCCTGATATGGACGACAGCCTTGTTTGGTCTTTCACTCAGGGTCGGTCACCTCCTTCTGGAATGGATGGGTCCATGGAGATGGCTGGGTATTGCCGGGATGGTTCTGACGACTTTTCTGATCGGGCGTTTTGTCATGAGAAAGCACAAACTCTCCAGCCAGATGGGGACCATATGAGCGATTCCCGCCTTGCTACCGGAGAGAACATGATTGGCCAGAAAAAAAGCGAGAAGAGCGAACTGTCCTTCTTCGAATTCTGGCCAGGCTGGGCTTTCTATACACCGATCGTCATCTACTGGATTGCTCTGGGACTGCGTTATCGCGACCTGAGCCTTCCAACGCTGGCCAACCCCCGCATTCCCACTGGTGGTCTTTGCGGTGAACGTAAAAGCGAAATTCTGAGCATGGCTGGCCAGGTCGCCTCTGCCGTCATCTCTCCCTGGGCCATCATACACACAGGCGACAACGACTATGTCGAGGCCATGGAAGCCATCCAGAAAAATGGAATCAGCTTTCCCGTCGTCACAAAGCCCGACATCGGCTCCAATGGAACCGGCGTGAAACTGAATCATACACCTGAAGAGTTGCAGACAGTTCTCGCATCATATCCACGCAATATCACTCTCATGCTCCAGCAACTCATTCCCTGGGAGCATGAAGCTGGCATTTTCTACATTCGACATCCGGGTGAAAAACAGGGTCGCATCACCTCCATCACCTTCAAGATCATTCCCTCCCTGACGGGCGACGGACATTCAACAATTCAGGAACTTCTTCTTGCCGATCCCCGCGCAGGACAGGTGCCTCATCTTTATGAGCAGCGGCTGGGTGGCAAATTGAAAACCATTCTGCCCGCAGGTGAAACACTCCCCCTCGTCTTCACCGGGAATCATTGCAAAGGTGCGATTTTCCGCAATGGTGAAGATTTCATCACGCCGGAACTGACAGCCCGCATCGATGCCATCATGCAGGACGTCCCCGATTTTTACTTCGGACGCCTCGATATTCGTTTCAGAAGTTATAGTGAACTTCGTGAAGGAAACGATTTCGGCATCATCGAAATCAACGGCACCGGCTCGGAACCAACACATATCTGGGACGCCAAAACAACGCTCATGGAAGCCTGGGCTTCCCAGTTCTGGCACTACAGAGAAGCATTCCGAATTGGTGCAGCGAATAAAAAAGCCGGATGGAAAAGCGATGGTGTCATCAATGGCTTCAGGGAATGGTTCAAACACCGAGCTCTGATGCGCTCTTACCCCATGAATGACTAGGGATCTGGTCCCGGAATTCATAGATAGAAACATCCGGCATCAGAATAGATGAGGCGTATCCTGATCGCGTCTCCACCCTGTTAGTCAGTCCCGTCGCCCTCATTGAGCGTCCAGATTACCCGCACCAAAAATATAATTACTGACCTGCTGTTCCAGGCTGAGTGCCTCCCGGGTGTCGCTCAAACGTGCCCCGGCAACGACCATTTTCTTCGACTTGCCCGGTTCGATCATCAGCACATCCTCGCCTGACAATGTGACGCTACCAACGCTCAGCACACTGTCTTCAGGAATGTTCAAATCCGCATCAACATTGAAGCTGACGATTGCCATATCGCTCTCGGGATCAAGCTTGATCCCGGAAACACGGCCCACTTTCACTCCGGCAATATCGACATCAGCCCCTCTCGCCAGACCATTCGCGGAAATGAAGCTGGCAGAAAGCGGAATGCGGGCCTGACCATGATCTGTCTGGGTTCCATAAGCATAAAGAGCGAATATCGCCGTTCCAACCAGCACAAGGCTGCTGAAAACGATGCCCCCGGCATTTTCCGTTCGCCTCATGCGGGATAGTCCCTTCCTTGCCCTGATGCTCATTCCAATCCGCAGAATTGCGGGTCGATCAACTTGCCATGAAAGAGTAGCACGACACATCCGCACGGTGAACGGGCCTTGTTGCAACGAAATTCACCACATCCGCCGTTGGAACAGCGCCTGTTCTGGCCTAGACAGAAAGGAACATCGTGCCGGCGGAGTATCTTCGTTACGGAATTTCAAAAGGCTGAGACAGCGGAGCATGCCCATTCCATGACACTTGTGCAGACCATCATTATCGCCATCGTGCAGGGTATGACCGAACTGTTCCCCGTCAGCAGTCTGGGGCACGGGGTCCTTCTGCCCGCCCTGCTGCACTGGCCCTTCAGCACGCGGGACGAAATCTTCCTGCCCCTTCTGGTCATGCTGCATCTGGGCACTTCCGTCGCCCTGCTGGTGTTTTTCTGGCGTGACTGGGTGGCGATTTTTCGTGGCGTGCTCGGGATTGATGCCGGACAAAGACGTGTCGAAAGTTTCAGAATTCTCTTCCTGCTCATCATAGCCACCATACCTGCGGTCATCTTTGGTGGTCTTTTCGAACATATGATCCGCCGTTTGTTCGTTACGCCAATCGCGGCAGCAATTTTCCTGATCGTCAACGGCTTCATGCTGATCGGCGTGGAAAGACTGCGTGCGCGTGCCCTGAATTCCTACGCACAGCCTGAACGCCCCATTGCTTCACTCTCCGCCCGGGACGCGCTGATCGTCGGTATCTGTCAGTGTTTTGCCTTCTTCCCAGGAATTTCACGCGCCGGCGCCACAATCGCAGGTGGACTGCTTCGTGGCCTGCATCATGATGTTGCTGCCCGTTTCTCCTTCCTGATGGCTGAACCGGTTATTCTGGCAGCAACGGTCCGGGAAGCCTTCAAGATGCGGCATATGCAGATCGCTCCCGAGATGATGCATGCTGCCCTTATCGGTGCTGTCGTTGCAGGAGTAACGGCACTGATCAGCACGGCGCTGATCATGCGCTATCTCCGTGATCATGATCGCTGGGCACTTACGCCCTTCGGCATCTACTGCATCATCGCAGGCGTCGGAGCACTCGTGTTTCTGAATGGTTTTGGCTGAGCAATTCCGTTACACATTCATAATGTCATTCGGCCAGCGCTGCTGGCCTACTATCCGCGTAAATGTGGACAGACTTCTTACGGATTCCATTTTCCCCGATGACCACGCAAAGAAAAATTTCCGGCAGCCCGACCCTGCGCAAATCCATAGAGCAGATTCACACAGAAAATGCCTCACATGGCCTGACCCGCTCCCTGAATGCGGTTCAGCTGACCATGCTTGGTGTCGGATCCACCATCGGCGCCGGTATTTATGTCATGACCGGAACTGCAGCAGCTAATTATGCAGGACCTTCCATCCTGCTCTCTTTTCTGGTCGCGGGGCTGGCCTGCCTGTTCACCGCCCTTTCATACAGCGAACTGGCGTCAGCCATGCCGGTATCCGGCTCGTCCTACAGCTATGCCTATGTCTCCCTCGGAGAACGCTGGGCATGGTGGACCGGATGGCTTCTACTTCTGGAATATGGCATTTCATGCGCCGGTGTTGCTGCCGGGTTTTCCGGCTATGCCGTCAGCCTGCTGCATGATTTTGGCATCATCATCCCCGATGCTTTGACCCACACGACCATACATTCAACCCTCACCCCCTCTGGCATGGTTGCCGATAGCGGCTGGCGACTGGATGCTGTAGGGGCCGGAGTTATCCTGTTTGTCACGTTCTTTCTTGTTCGTGGCATTCAGGAATCCGCACGAATCAACACCGCCGTCGTCTTCCTGAAAGTCGGCGTTCTGCTCATCTTCGTGCTTGTTGGCATCCGCGCAATCCATCCAGAATACTGGCATCCGTTCATCCCTCCCTCCGAAGGGGCTTTCCGCTACGGTATCGGCGGAATCTTCCGCGCAGCGTCACTCGTCTTCTTCGCATATGTCGGATTTGAAGCCGTCTCCACGGCCTCCGCCGAAGCTATCAATCCCCGCAAGGACGTGCCCACAGGAATCGTTCTTTCACTGGTCATCTGCACTCTGGTCTATATCTGCGTGGCCGCCGTGCTGATCGGCGTCGTGCCATGGCGCACTCTCGATGTTGCCGATCCGCTGGCCCTCGCCGTCGATGCCATGGGCATGCCTTCTCTTACCATCATCGTGAAGCTGGGCGCTGTCATCGGCCTCTGTTCCGTCCTTTTCGGATTGCTCTATGCCCAGAGCAGAATCTTCTTCACGATTTCACGCGATGGTCTGATCCCGCAGATCTTCTCCCAGCTCCATCCCAGATTTAACACACCCTGGCTGGGCGCAATCCTGCTGGGGCTGTTTGTCGCACTGGCAACAGCCACACTGCCAATCGACATTATCGGCGATCTGGTCAGCATCGGCACGGCATCTGCCTTTGGCGTCGTCTCTTTCACTGTCATCTGGGATCGCAATACACGTCCGGATGGAGAACGCCCCTTCAAGGTTCCTCTGGGGGGTGTAACAATCGGCGGCGTGTGGATTGGAATTGTCCCCGCACTGGGCATTCTGTTCTCCGTCATCATGGCCGCCCCGCTTTTCATCGATGTGCTGCGTGATTTCACAACAGGAAACCGGACGCCGCTGATCCTTCTGGTTCTCTATTTCACGACTGGCGCCCTGATTTACCGTTTCTACGGCCGTCAGAACTCCAGACTGGCAGCCTCCAACCCCATGATCGGGAAATAATATTTTTCAGACGCTTGACGCATGACGCGAAGCGCGATAATTCACCGCCACCCGGCCAGATGGCGGTGTAGCTCAGCGGTAGAGCAGGGGAATCATAATCCCTTGGTCGGCGGTTCAAATCCGTCCACCGCTACCAGCTGGCCGGGTATTTTCCCTGAAAATCAAGCATCCGCTTCAGATGACAATATTTCCCTCAGAGGCTTTCAGCTTCATCCAGCATGTGGAAATATTTCAGGATGAAAGCCCCCCTCGCCATCGTGACCATGGTCTATAACGAGCCTGATTTTCTTCCTATCTGGCTCAGGCACTATGCCAGACATGTTGATGAAACCGCCTGTTACATCATTGATCATGGCTCCGATGACGACAGCACAGATGATATCGGAAGAGCCAATCGCATCCGCATTCCACGCTCACCCCAGAATGATACACTCAGAGCAGAATTCATCTCCGACTTCTGCTCCACTCTTCTCTGCTGGTACGACGCCGTTATTTATGTGGATGTTGACGAGCTGCTCGTCCCCGATCCCGCGCGCTGGCACACGCTGAAAGACTATGCCGCAGCCCTTCCACCCCATCAGATTGTGACAGCCATCGGTCTGGACATCATTCATCGCCCCGGTGATGAGCGGCCTTATCTTCAAAATGAAACCATCAGTTCGGTCCGAAGCTTCGCACGCTTTTCCAGCGCAATGTGCAAACCCGCTCTGATCCGGCGAGCAACCCGATGGAGCCCGGGTTTTCACTGCACCAATGCTCCCCCCATATTCGACGATCTGTTCCTGTTTCATTTGCGCTATGCCGACCTCGATATTGGCCTGAAACGCCTTCAGCGCACACGGAGTCAGCCGTGGAGCGAGGCAAGCGCAGGCAGCCATCAACGCATGCCAGATACGGATTGGGAAAGCATGCTACGTGGCATGTCCGCCCTTCCGGAAGAGGAGAGCGTTGATTTCCACAAAGATGACCCGGTTCTCAGCATATGGATGGACAAGGTTCTGGAAAGCTGCATCGGACGGGAACAGGAAACCTACCGCATTGATCTTCACATCTCCGGGGACAGATTGTGGCGTATTCCAAAAAAATTTCTCGGAGCTTTCTGACAGAACATTTTAACTTCTGACGAAACATTACCCGTAAATGACGAAAGGTGTTTCTGTGCCCATCTGATCCTCTCGTCTATTGTCGCCCACCGGCTCGGTTGCCTAATCTTCAGGACAGTTCTCGTTCATGCAAATAATGAATAATAAGGATGACGCTGAATGATTGTTAACAAACGACTGGGCTTTCAGATTATTTTAAGGGAAAGCCTGGGTGTCCTGCTCCTTCTGGGAGCATGGGATCTGATCGTCGTCATTCTCTATCAGGTATTTCATCAGGAATGGATGGAGCAGCCAACCCTCCCCATCTCCCTGATCGGTTCGGCACTGGCGCTGGCCATGGGCGTGCGCAACAATACCGCCTATGGACGCTGGTGGGAGGCCCGGACTCTCTGGGGCGCCATCACAAACAATTCGCGCTCTTTCGGACGTCAGGTCGGCACGATACTCAGGAATCGTCCGGATCTGGCCATGGCCATGGCAGCCTATCCCCACGCTCTTCGCACTGCCTTGGGCAAGATAGATGCCTCCTCAGACGTAAAACGCCTTCTGCCTGCGGAAATGGCCGCCAGAATTGAAGGCTGGAATAACAAGCCCAACGCCATTCTCTATCAGATCGGCCTTGGTGTTTCTGAAGAAGTTGCCAGACAAAATATCGATGGCGCCATTCATGCCCCGATCGATCGCATTCTTTCCGATCTGGCGAATGCCCAGGGGGGGCTCGAACGCATCCGGAACACCCCGCTCCCCATTCAATATTCTCTCGTCCCGCGCGTGCTGGCCAACGTCTTCTGCATCATCCTGCCACTTTCCACAGTTCAGACCCTTGGGTGGATCACGCCCCTTGGGTCCTCACTGGTGGGACTGCTTTTCATCGTTCTTGATAAAACAGGTGGAGATCTTGAAGAACCATTCGGCAACACGCCACATGCCCTCCCCATGAAGAGCATGGCAACGACGATCGAAATCGATCTGATCCAGCCGATCGGGGGCGTAGCACCCACACCAATACGCGCGATAAACGGCATTCAGCCCTGACAGACTGAAGGAAAGCTGCGCTTCCGCGAAGTGAGGCTTGGATCAAGCCTCACTTCAGAAGCATTATTTCCGCTTGGGAGCCGGTGTAGCGCCAGCCGTAAAGCCCAGAGTGCGGAAAGTCTCTTTCATATGAGGCGGCAATTCCGCACTGACCTCCATCCAGCCACCGGCGGGATGAGGAAAACGGAGATGCCGCGCATGCAGATGAAGGCGATCCGTAAAGCCCTCAACATGCACTTTCTCTCCGCCATATTTCGGATCACCGATAATCGGCGTTCCGATTGACTCACAATGCACGCGCAACTGATGCGTCCGCCCCGTCAGTGGCGACAACGCCAGCCACGAAAATTTCCGGGCAGCAGAATCAACCGTCTCGTAATCCGTTTTGGCAGACTGGGCATCCGTGTCGGAACGATCCGCGGGAACAACCAGAGCATTGGGACCGGCGCCCAAACGTGCAAGCGGTTGATCAATTTCACCTGACATCGGCTCGGGTCGCCCCACGACCACCGCCCAATATGTCTTTTTGACATCACGACTGCGGAACATCGCCGCAAGCTTCGCCGCTGTGCCCGGCGTCCGTGCCAGCAGCAGAAGACCGGATGTGTCCCTGTCGATGCGATGGACCAGACGCGGCCGCGGATCGTCACCTTCCCGCAAACCATCCAGCATCATGTCGACATGTTTCGTAATGCCGGGACCGCCCTGCGTTGCCAGACCGGATGGCTTGTTCAGCACGATAATATGCTTGTCGCTCCACACGACCATCTGTCGGATTTCACGAACCAGCCGCTCATCCAACGCGCGCGGCTCCTCCCGTGCAGGACGGGTCGAAGGAGGAATGGGCGGAATGCGAACACTCTGCCCGCTTTCCAGACGCGTATTTGCCTCGCAACGACGTCCATCCACACGGATCTGACCCGTGCGGCAAAGTTTCTGCAACGCTCCCTGCGTCAGATGCGGGAAATGCCGCCGGAAAAACCGATCAAGGCGAATATCCGCATCGTCCTCGCTAACGGTCAGCATTCCTGCACTCATTCCCGAGCCTTCCCTTCACTATCGCTGCTTCGCCCGCCTCGCAGCCCACACGTCCAACCGACGGCGTATTTCCTGTTCATATCCACGACCGGCTGGAGCGTAAAAAACCTGTCTGGGCATTCCGTCCGGAAAATAATTCTGGCCGGAAAAAGCTCCTTCCGCATCATGGTCATACGCATATCCCTTTCCGTAACCAATATCTTTCATCAGTTTCGTCGGAGCGTTCAGGATATGCGCCGGCGGCATCAGGCTTCCTGTGGCTTTCGCCGCCCGACGTGCCGCACCATAAGCCTTGTAAACCGCATTTGACTTCGGAGCCGTCGCCAGATGCACCACAAGCTGTGCCAGAGCCAGTTCCCCTTCCGGAGAGCCAAGCCGCTCATAGGTTTCCCACGCGGCAATAGCAAGAGGCAACGCCGAAGGATCCGCAAGGCCAACATCTTCCGCAGCAAACCGCGTCAGCCGTCGGGCGATATAGCGCGGGTCTTCTCCTCCCTCCAGCATTCTCGCGAACCAGTATAATCCGGCATCCGGATCGGAGCCACGAAGCGACTTATGCAGGGCCGAAATCAGGTTGTAATGTTCTTCCCTGTCCTTGTCATAAAGCGCCGCCCGCTTAGCCAGCAAGGATGCCAGCTTTTGCGCATCAATCGGTTCAACCTGTCGGAAGGACAGGATCTGTTCCGTCATGTTCAGCAGATAACGCCCATCGCCATCAGCCATCGCTCGCAAAACGGACCGCGCTTCCTCAGTCAGCGGCAAAGGACGTCCTGCAATTTCCTCTGCCCGCACCAGCAAGGCCTCCAGCGACGGATCATCAAGTCGCCTTAGCACCATGACCTGACAGCGCGACAATAAGGCCGAATTCAGGGCAAAGGACGGGTTCTCTGTCGTTGCCCCCACCAGCACAACTGTCCCATCTTCAACAACCGGCAGAAACCCATCCTGTTGCGCCCGGTTGAAACGATGGATTTCATCGACAAACAGCAGCGTTCCCCGCCCTGCCCGCGCATATTGCCGTGCCTCGTCAAACGCTTTCTTCAATTCGGCAACGCCGGAAAATACCGCTGAAATCTGTGTGAAGCGCAAACCCGCGGCCTGCGCCAGAAGACGGGCAATCGTGGTTTTTCCACAACCAGGGCCACCCCACAGGATCAGACTGGCCAGCGATCCCCGCGCCAGCATCAGGGTCAGCGACCCTTCCGGCCCCAGAAGATGCGATTGCCCGACAACATCTTCCAGCCTGGCCGGACGCAGCCTGTCTGCCAGAGGACGCCGCGTGCCTGGCTCAGGCGTATCTGCGGCCTTCCCGTTTCCAACGGATGGTGAGGGCTCTGCAACACCAAACAAATCATTATCGGCACCGGATGCCAGAAAATCCTTGCCAGAATCAGACATCAGAACGCCACCGGATCAGAAGATAATACCTCATAATCTGTATAGATTAGCGCTGAATGATCTTCGCCGCTGCCTTCAATTTCACACGGCAGGCAGAAAACTAATTTCCGACAAGTTCGCTCACATGCAGACAGATGCCGCTCATCAGAGCAACAAACAGGATCGCGCCGCACATCCGCAGCAGATCAAAAACAGCCGAACGGTCCATTTTCTCATCCAAAGGACGCGATACATCTGCAGACACAGCATCATCAGTCATCGTGTCCGTCCTTTTCTGATGGAAACAGAATACCTTAAAAGTTTACACGTCACCGATTTGTCATATTACAGTTTCTTCCCTTACCGGAAGTAAAAAATACGTTGATATTTTTGCATTCTCCCCACTTGCGGGTTCCAGCCCTGTGGGATAAGACCGCGTCAGCAAAAGCGGGTGCGTAGCTCAGCGGTAGAGCATCGCCTTCACACGGCGGGGGTCACAGGTTCAATCCCTGTCGCACCCACCACGCTTTCCTCAGAAAATGACGGATTTCTGCGAGATATTTTTTTGAGATATCTCGCTCTACGGTTCATTGAAGTTCATTCAGAAGCATCAAAATCCGTGCAGCCCTATGATTGGAGAGAATCGGGGCATCTGGAAGCAGAAACATGCCGTACCATACGAGTATTCCATACGCTTCATGCAGGATGCTGCGACGACGCGGAAGGACACTCAGTGGCTCAGGAAATGGCAGGGGCAGCCTTTCATGGTGAGAGAGCCCAATACGACGCCAGCCGTAAGAAGAATGTCTATCGCGCCTCAGCCAGTTGAGGTGCTCAAGACTGATTGTCTGCCTATCCAAAGCAGGCAGGCAGGCAGAGAGGGGGGAAACGGAATGTCTGCTTTGAGAGGACAATCTGAGAACGTAGCCATTCCCAGTAGCTGTTGGATGGACGGTTTAATGCGATGCCATCTGCTCTTGGTAGCCCCCCTTTGCCCAATCGGATGTGCATTACCAACCGTCACTACGTCGCATAGAATAGATAGCCGCCAAAGATTGAGTTGGTAGCAGTCACGGCTGTGAAGGAAGGCCATTCAGCTTTGCTCTGCGTCGCAGAATGCTGTATGGATCCAGAAAAGGACGGATCCATATGTATAGCAAAAAAGATCTACAGGGTTTCGCGAAAGCAGCACATTCGCTCAAACTCTACCGTCGAGCCGATCTTCGAGACGACGTGACGGATAAGTCACTTATAAGAAAGCTATACGTCGATCCTTTACAAAATGACGCTGTTCTTGAGACGATGCTACGCGACAGTACAACTTTCCTTATTGGTCGTAAGGGAACTGGCAAATCGACGGTTTTCCTGCGTGCTCAACATGAACTTAGAGCAACACCAAATTCTGCGTCGGCCTATGTTGATATTAAGACCGTCTATGAAGCCGCAGACGTGGATCCCACTATACCGTCGCAACTTGCCGAAGCAGGGCTTGCGTTACGTGAGCACGATCTCAAGCGAGTACTACTGTATCGCGGATTTATTCGGGCGGTTCTTGCTGATGTTACTAAGGAATTACAACAAGCTGTAAATTCATCAATTTTTGATAAAATCATTGATCGGTCAGGCCTAAAGCGAAGCGACATATCTGGAGCGATTCAAGATCTTCTCGACGGTTCATTCGAATCTCAGTTCACCGATGTAACCGCGATCCGAACTGCGGCATCGAAAGTTGATCGAGAAACCGTCAAAGATCGGAAGGCAACTACGGAGTTGGGGCTAGAAATAGAAGCTTCAGCTACAGGGACTAGTGGCAACGGCAAGGTCAAACATACTAAGGAGAACAACTCGTCAATAAAGAATACATCTTCAGAGGAATATTCAGATCTCGTACTTAGCACGTTTAATATTGTTGGTGTAATTGAAGGTCTTCAAAAAATCCTTTTAAGCATCGGCGTTAAAAGGATTTTTATATTTATCGACGACTTCTCTGAATTGCCAGAAGAGGCAATGAGAGTGTTTGTAGATACCATTCTCTCTCCTTTAAACAATTGGTCTAATGAGTTTATAAAATTCAAGGTCGCCGCGTACCCGGGAAGAGTTTATTTCGGAAAGATAGATCCCACTAAAGTCGATGAAATCTATTTGGATCTTTATAAACTCTATGGTGAGAAAGACGTAAGTACGATGGAAGAAAAGGCGACCGACTTCACGCGGCGCCTCATTGAAAGCCGATTTCACCACTTCTTAAGTAAAAGTTTCGAAGAGTTTTGTGATGAAGATACGAATGCCATCTATCGACAACTATTCTACGCATCAATGGCCAACCCTCGCATCCTCGGGCATCTTCTTGCTAACCTTAGAGATTCTGTCACGGCCTACCAACGCCCTATAGGCATCCGCGCTGTTCAGGATGCAGTTACCAAATACTATGAGGAAAAAATTGAGCCATTCTTCGGAATACAGAAATTTTCTCATGAAAGCTTTGCCGAAAGAGCTTCTGTTTTCAGTCTCAAAGAACTTTTGGAATCTATCGTTTCTAGAGCGAGGGAGTTGCGAGAATATAAAGATTCTCGTGTTACTCGCGATCTGAAAGGCCGCACTCCATCAAGCCACTTCTATATAGTCAGTTCGTTAGAGTCGTCACTGAGAACATTAGAATTAAACTTCTTTGTTACTTTATATTACGAGATGAAGGACCGAGATGGAAATAAAGTATCAGTATTCGCTTTGAATTATGGGCTATGTCATAAATACAGCATTGCTTTTGGTCGGCCATCTGCTCAAAGAGAGCACAGGTTGTATTTCGTCGAAAGGATATTCGACGATACGTCCATTGTCCGAAAATTTCTTGAGCGCAATCAAGAAATAAAATGTGATAATTGTTTCGAAACGTTCGGTATAGACACACTCAGTAGTCTAGCGATGTACGACATGCTTTGCCCAAAATGTAAGCGGGGTAAGTGCGAAGTGATCAATCTCTCCAAGAAATACGAAAGTGTAATCAGAAGCGTAAACCCAAACCTTTTGTTGCCTGCTACAGAACTCGGAATTTTGGAAACGTTGTACACAGAGAAACGAGAAATGGTGGCTTCTGAGATAGCTGGAGAACTGGATTGTTCATATCAGTTGATCGGAAAAAGAGGTCGCAATTTAGCTGAGAAGGGGTTGGTAACGAGAGAAAAGAACGATGTCAATCGTCGGATATTCTCGATTACTGAAGATGCGCAAGAAGAATACTTTGACGGCAACGAAGAGCGACTTCTTGATGTCTAATACCACATGAATCCGCTCTCAATTGATCCTCTTATATAAAACGGGATCAATTCCACACGCTTGGTTTGCACTTTCGGAACTTGAATTGAAGAGAACCTGTGGACAACGGTCATGACCGAGACTAATCGTCAATTCGGCACCGGCCCCAAAAGGAGGCCGCCACCGTCTGCTATTAGATGTCAACGCTCACGCATCGGTGATGCTAATCTCCTGCAACGGTCACAGGCTATCTTCTCGCAATTAGCACTGCAAAGCGGCAGATATAACTGATCCGAAGACTGAGAAGACCCGGATATGCTATGTCCGCTTTCAAGACGATATGCCAACCTGCCGAACATCCAAGAAGAGGCGATTACTGCCTGTCTGCTTTGAGCAGTACTGAGTGGACAGGATGTTGTTTGACAAACTCAAGATCTGTTCTAGACTTTTATCTCACCGAAATTGCCCTGATCATTGGTTATGAGAGCCTCCGCATTTCCTGCATTACGGGGCCATCGTCCATGACGGCAAAGTAACGACATGTGCGGAGCCATCATCCAATGCCGTTTCTGCAAGACGCACAGTAAAATCGCCAGCA
>JAAYUA010000134.1 GCA_012517935.1 Acetobacter sp.
CCTCTGGAACGTCGTGGTTCGCGCACACTCCCTTCGGCAATATGACGCTGATAGAAAGCATCTATGGCGTTGATTGCATCAGAAGCCTTATCCATACGGTTCACCGCAGAACGGTAACCCGCTGAATCCGGCAGTCCGGCCGAATACCAGGAGACATGTTTCCGTGCGAGACGCATTCCGGGACCTTCCCCGAAATGCTTTAGCATCATGTCATAATGCTCCCGAACAATCTCATATTCTTCCTGCAAAGATGGATCCGGAACGTCCGTTCCAAAAAGCAGGGACTGAGCCACCTGCGCCGGGAACCATGGTCGGCCATAACATCCACGCCCGATCATGACGCCATCTGCCCCCGACTGCGCCAGCGCATTGCGGGCATCTTCAACCGTCTGGATATCACCATTGACGATCACCGGCAGGTGTACGGCCTGCTTCACTTGTGCAACAAATGCCCAGTCAGCAAAGCCATTATAAAACTGCTGCCGCGTCCTGCCGTGAACCGTCACCATCCGTATTCCGGAATCCTGGGCAATACGCGCCAAAGTCGGTGCATTCAGATGGTCATGATCCCATCCCATGCGCATTTTCAGCGTAACTGGTACATCCACGGCCTTCACGGTCGCCTCAAGCAGACGCCCCGCCATGACCTCGTCCCGCATCAGGGCGGAGCCTGCCATCTGTCCGACAGCGACTTTCCGGACCGGGCAGCCGAAATTGATATCGATCACACTTGCACCACGCCCAACTGCAATGCGTGCAGCCTCAGCCATGGCGTCCGGATCGCAACCGGCGAGCTGAACCGAGTTCAATCCCTCCTGATCAGCAACCTCCGCCATTCTCAGTGTCGCTTCGTTTTCACGTATCATTGCCCATGAGGCAATCATTTCGGACACAACAAGTCCGGCACCCAACCGCCGGGCGAGCCTGCGAAACGGCAGATCTGTCACCCCTGCCATAGGCGCCAGAATCACCGGTTTCTCGATCACGACCCCACCCAGATCGATCGGTGCCAGAACCATCAGGGACAACCCCCATCCATAACTGCTTACGATTTAACCATCATAAGGGCAGATAAGAGGCAAATCAATCAGAACAGGGAGAAAGCCACATAATCTTCACGAACAAACGGCATCAGGAAATGCCCGGAACATTGGGAGTTTCCACCAGAGCGCCTGCCCCTTCGGATGCGAGCTCCTTTTCACACACTTCACACTCGGAGGTTGTATTTCTTTCAGTATCTGCCTGTCCTGCCAGCAGTGCCCGGCGCTGCTCTTCTTCCTGATGCTGCAACTTTTCAAGCGCCGCCACCATGACAGGATAATCATCCACCAGACGGCGGAAGCGTGAAGCCTTGATCAGCAACAGGTGGCCAAAGCGTGAAGCTCTGACCGTCGCCACGGCTGGCTCGTTCGTCAGAGCCTGCGATGCACCAATAATGTCGCCACTTCCAAACCTGAATTCCTGTCCGCCCAGCTGCATTTCAGCAAGACCCGCGCTGATGAAGCCGACCCAGCGAACTTTCCTTCCCTTCTTGAGCAGAACCTCTCCGGGCGATGGAAATGACAGCGAGGTCGACATGGCCAGATCATGCAGCGCGGCCGCTGGGAGCCCTTTGAAAAGAGCCGCCTGCTTCAGGCGTTCCTCAATATTATTCCGCAGATTGAAGCTCATGCGGCGGCTCAATCGCTGGTGCCTCCGCTCCACATCCCTCACAAGCTCACGATAAAGATCATCGCTGACCATGGATTCAGCGTGGAGTTCCTTATATTCGGAACTCTCGATACGCAGCACAATCTGGCGGAAAACCCGCTCTTCAAGCGCTTCGGCATAACCGGGATAATGCAATCTCAAGCTGGTCAGTGCGTCATCCAGAAGACGCCGCTCACGTTGCAGGGTTTCCGAAACGATCTCACTGATACGCTTGCCGAGCGTCGGCTCCATTCTCATCCGGATGAAACGTGAAAGCGCAATCGAAACAAGATGCGTCACCATCAGCGTTTCAAAACGCTCTGACACACATTCCATCAGCAAGCGGTCATAATGCAGCCGTTGATGGATAAACTGGGCAATCCTGAACCTCATGCCGGGCTGCAAACGGCGCCTCATGGCCCGAACATATCCCAGGCGCCCCTCCAGCCGCGCTCCATCGACCATGGCTTCAGAGGTCCGAAGCAGATTTTCCATGACTCTGCGGTTCAGGCCCTGAATCCTGAACAGATCCAGAAGAATGGAACGTTCATGATTGGCAATGGTAATCAGGGCCAACGTGACACGCTGCCGATCGCCCAGAGCTGTATCGAACGTATTGGCAATGTCCTCGTCCGTAATACGCCGATCAAGCTGACTGATGACCGTCTTTCTGACATCGGCCGAGAAGGCCAGTTCATCTCCCGTTTCCTGCGCTCTTTCACGCACCTGACCAAGGCCGATCGCCAGAACCTGATGGCGCAACGCCTGATCGATCGGTGAAAGTTCATCCAAACGGAAGAATAGAACCAGAGAACGCAGCGTCGTGCCATTCACCAGCAATGTAATCAGGACGAAGCCCGTTGCGATGATACCCACAAAATGCGCAACAGGCGTTGAAACATGAGGGTTTTCCGTCACCGCCAGAGCCAGCGCCAACGTAATCGCGCCTCTCAATCCACCCCAGACCATCGTAACCTTGAACGGGGTCGGCACAGGCGGCGCAAGGCGTGTCAGCGTCAGCAATGGCAGCATTCCGAAAACCACCGATGCACGCGCTATCAGACCCGCTGCACTGGCAACAAGAATCAGGAACACGTCCCAGCGGTTCAGACCCAGCAGCAGATGCGGCACCAACATCGAAGCCAGCACGAACACCAGAGAACCGGCCCAGAACACCAGTTGCTGCCACAATTCATTCAGAAAGCGCCATGTCTCGGGACGGAATGTGGAAGGACCATAAACAGACAGCGTCAAACCGGCGGCCGCGGTCGCCACGACCCCCGATATGCCGAGAACCTCATCACAGGTGATGTAGACAATATAAGGCAACGCCACCGTCAGCGTCGTCTCCGCGGCTGGCGCGTTCCCGAGCACAGTGATGGTGTAGAGCATAAGGCGCGCGCCAACATACCCGACGACAATCGCCCCGCTGAAAGACACCACAAACGTCAGAACCGCATTACCAATCTGAATTGAATGATGCGATGTGATCGCCGTCAGAAGAATGCTGAAAATCGAAATGGCGGCAGCATCATTCAGCAGTGATTCGCCTTCGACCAGACGCGTCAGACGCGATGCCGCGCCAATATCACGAAATATCCCGGCAACGGCCGAAGGGTCGGTTGTCGCCACGATTGATCCGAGAAGAAGGCAGACCACCAGCGGCATATGGGCGAATGGCAACAGTGCCAGACCAATCGTTGCGGTGGAGACCACAACTGCGACGACCGCCAGAAGAAGCACTGTCGCCGCATCATCAGTCAGACGTCGGACATCGATGGACAGCGCTCCCTGAAAAACGAGCACCGGAAGAAATACGAGCAGAAAGACTTCAGCGTTAACAGGGAAATCCCGGAACGTCTCCGCAACACTCAATGCAGGCGCGGCGGCGGCATGCAACGCATCCCCCCTCTCGGCTGCCCGGCTGAGAATCAGATCCGCGCCGCCACCGATAAAAATACCGGCGATCGCCAGCAATACCGTTTCCGAAATTTCCAGACGTCGCGCCAGTGGCTGCACAGCACTCACGATTACAAGCAAAAGCGCCGTTGCCAGCAGCACCGCTGCGAGACCTGTCACCTCCATCCCATCTGCCTTTTCCTGTCCTGGCCTATCATCAGATCAATCGTGATGTCCTTGCCGGACATATGCGGCAAAGAAATGACTTTTGTCAGAGTTTCCTTATCTCTTGGAAATAAAGAAACCCGACAGCATGGACTTACCCGGCGGCGCCGGATGGACCATCGGAAAATACACCTTCCCACGCCAGAACGGACAAGGGAGAACGGTCAGACGGCTTCTCACGCGCCTGAAGACCTTCGGGCAGGTTTTGCACATTGCCCTGACGCCCGATCGCGATCGCGCAATGCACGGCATAACCTTCCGGTAGTGCCAGCCCCTTCACGGCAGCTTCATTGTCGAAACCGCTCATCGAATGGGCAGCCCATCCTGTGGCTGTCGCCTGCAACTGCAACAGCATCGCCGCTGCTCCACAATCATAGGCATGCGTGGAAGAGATAACCTTCTCTCCCGAAGGGCTGAGCATATGTGTCTCTGACACGACATAAACCAGCACGGATGCCTGCGACGCCCATGACTGATTGAACGGCACGAGCCATGACAGAAATTTTTCCCAGACAGCCGTTCCACGACGCGCATACATGAAACGCCATGGTTGGGAATTATAGGCCGATGGAGCCCAGCGTGCCGCATCGAACAGGGATTCCACTTCTTCCACGCTTATTTCAGCGGAAGAAAAAGCACGAGGAGACCAACGATCGACAAACAACTTCTGGGTTGTAGGCAGAGCTTTGCGTTCCGGAGCCAGCGTCATTTTCTCTTTCTCCTGTTTCATAACGGCACAGAGATCCTCTCTACCATGCCTGCGCTCACCATCATAACGCGCTGTTTTTTATTCACCGCTGCGAACACCCGATCATCCATGCGAAAACTCCCACTTCGGGTTCACGGTTCTGGCGTCTACATTTCAAATGCGATACACTGCGTTACCAGCCCACCTCTCCCCCGAAAGCGTAGATGCCCGACCAGAAACCGGCCTCAGCCATGAGCAAGCCAGCATTGACCCCGGAGGCTGAAGCTGCACGCAGACTGCGGCAGGAGAAAGAAGCCGCAGCCTTGCGCGCGAACCTCCTCCGCCGTAAGGCCCAGAGCAGAGCCCGTGCCGCTTCCGCCGCTCCGGAAGAGAAGAAAGACCCATCATGCCGATAATGCCCGATAGCTGGATTCGTGAACGCGCTCAGAAAGACGGAATGATCGAACCGTTCGTCGAAAACCAAAAACGCGACGGAATCATATCCTACGGCCTGTCCTCCTATGGTTATGACGCACGCGTCGCTGATGAGTTCCGCATCTTCACGGACGTCAACAGTGCAATCGTTGACCCCAAAGCCTTCACGGCTGACAGTTTCGTGTCACGCAAGGCTTCGGTCTGCATCATCCCGCCAAACAGCTTCGCGCTGGCGCACACAATCGAATATTTCCGTATTCCCCGTGACACGCTGGTCGTCTGCCTGGGCAAATCAACCTATGCCCGCTGCGGCATTATCGTGAACGTCACCCCGCTCGAACCGGAATGGGAAGGACAGGTCACGATCGAAATCAGCAACACGACACCCCTGCCAGCCCGCATTTATGCCAATGAAGGAATCTGTCAGTTCCTTTTCTTCCAGGGCGCTTCACCCTGCGAAGTCAGCTACGCCGACAGGGCCGGCAAATACATGCGTCAGCACGGCGTCACGACACCCCGCCTCTGACTATCCGGGCCTCTGCCCCATCCGGGAGTGATCAACCATCACTCCCCTGTTTTCCCGCACTTCAAGGAGCTTTCGCCGGACTATGGATCGCTTCATCATTCACGGCGGCCGCCCCCTAAAAGGCGAAATCGTCATCGGCGGAGCAAAGAACGCCGGACTGAAACTCATGGTTGCCGGTCTGCTGACGAGCGAACGCCTGATTCTCAGCAATATTCCCCGCATTGCCGATATGGCCACGATGCGGGATCTGCTCTGTCAGCACGGCATCGCGATCGAAGACGTGACTGAAGATGGCAGCACCTGCTCCATCGGTGGCGAAATCACCAGCACGGAAGCGCCCTATGAAATCGTTTCCAAAATGCGCGCCTCCATTCTGGTGCTGGGCCCATTGCTGGCACGTTGTGGGGTAGCCCGCGTTTCCCTGCCCGGCGGCTGCGCCATCGGCACGCGCCCCGTCGATCTGCACCTCAAGGGACTGGAAACTCTGGGGGCAAAAATCCACCTTGAAAACGGCTATATCAACGCCTCCGCTCCGCAGGGGCTGCATGGCGATAAAATCATCCTGCCTTTCGCCTCCGTCGGTGCCACTGAAAATCTCCTGATGGCCGCGACGCTGGCCAAGGGACGCACATCCATCATCAATGCCGCGAGAGAGCCGGAAATCGCTGATCTGGCAGAATGTCTCACCCGGATGGGAGCGAAAATTTCCGGCATTGGCAGCAGCACACTCGTCATCGACGGCGTGGAAGCCTTGCATGGCGCTGAACACCGGATCATGCCCGACCGCATTGAATGCGGCACCTATGCCTGCGCCGCAGGAATTACAGGCGGAGATCTTCTTCTCAAAGGCGGACGGGCAGACGATCTGGGGGCCGTTGTCCGCACACTGGAAGAAACCGGGGTTGAAGTTTTCCAGGAACCCGATGGTCTACGTGTTCGTCGCACCGGAGCGCTCCGTGGCGTTGACATCATGACGGAACCTTATCCCGGCTTCCCGACCGACATGCAGGCCCAGTTCATGGCAATGCTGGCCGTGGCAGAGGGGGCTTCCATGATAACGGAAACGATTTTCGAAAACCGCTTCATGCATGTGCCAGAGCTGAACCGCATGGGCGCACGTATCAACGTCCATGGATCTTCCGCCATTATCCGCGGCGTTCATGCCCTTTCCGGCGCTCCCGTGATGGCCACGGACCTTCGCGCATCCTTCTCTCTCATTATCGCCGGGTTGGCTGCACACGGAGAAACCATTCTCAGCCGTGTTTACCATCTGGATCGTGGTTACGAAGCCGTCGAACGCAAGCTCTCGGCCTGTGGCGCGATGATTGAACGTGTCAGGGATTAATCTTCCCTGACATCATCGGTTACGTCTGCACACATCCAGCACAGGGCGCAGGGCATTTCGAACGACTTGCCCTGCCCGTGATTTCCGCATCGGTCGTGTGGCATCAGCCCGTATGCGACGGGCCTTAACCCCCACCTTCTGGGGAAACGGAAGCAACTCAACCGGGTCCGTTTTCTTGACGGCTTCCAAACTGGACCCCGCCCCGATCACCAATCTTGCAGCATCCGCCAGATTGAGACAGAAACCCTGCTTCAGCATGTCCGCTTCATCAGTGTCCATAAGCTGACCAACAGTCATTTCGGAAAAAACCTTCCGATCTGCTTCTGGCAGACTGTCGCGCCACACCCGCAAAATCCATCTCAGAGTCCAGACCGGGTGAAAATGGTCAGGAACAGCAATATTCTTTATGTCACATGATTTTTCAAAAAGACTTATATTTCCTTCGGGCGTCGCATTGAAATAATGCGCCGGATAATCATGAACTGGCTGAAGAAACGGATAATCAACACGCACTGTTCCACCCGGTTTCAGAACGCGGCAGATCTCACGCGCAACATCCCATGGCCGACGCGTATGCTCCAACGTCGCACTGCAAATAATATAATCAAACTGGTTGTCCGCGAACGGCAACTCCTCCCCCACGCAGACAACATCGGTGCTGACAGCATCAAAAATATCAACATTCACCATGTTGCTGCTGACTGTGCTGCGCAATCCGGCACCAACATCCAGAAACATCCAGTCAGGATGCTCGCGCTGCATTTTCGCGATGAAACCACCATAATCATGCGCTGAAATCGGTGGAAATTCCGGAATCCTGAACTCACGGACAAGTTGTTCCGTCAGATAACTGGCCGCCTTCCCTGCTTCACGCGCACAGGGCGTCTTTTTACGGAATTTGACGCGTTTCAGCTTCTCATCACGAATACGGGCAACTTCAGACATATTCGTAGCCTGACGTCGTCCTTCGGATTGCCCATGCAGGCGATAATGTTCCTGAGCCGCAAGCCCTGTCACACGCGCATCCGGGTTTACGCGCCAATAAGCATCAGAAACAACGTCTTCCGGTCTGACGGGCGTTGACAGACAAACAACTTCTTCAAAACGATGTGTTGTCATAAAATGATTTTCCAAAATCCCATATCCAGCAGCTAAATTATTCCCCGACAGGAAAAATCATGATGACTCTGAAAATCTTACAGATTCGGAGACGATGTCTTTCAAAACACCCGGAGAAAAGGGCGAGACAAGACCGCCTTCCTTCACAAGCCCTGTGAATGACAGAGATCCTCCCAGACGACAGAGTTTCTCATAAGACGCCATCGCTGCCGGATAATCCCTGCGTGACCATAGCCAGAGTTGCATCGCGCAGCACAATGCCAGCGTGTAATCGATATAATAGAACGGTGAATTATAAATATGCCCCTGCGCCTGCCAGCGACCGCCTTTCACTGGCCAGGTCATATCCCCGTAATCGCGCCACGGCAGATAGATTTTTTCAAGATCAAGCCACAGCGCATGGCGTTCATCGGGCGTCATGTCAGGACGTGCATAAACTTCATGCTGGAAATGATCGACACAGACACCATAAGGAAGGAATGACAGAGACGAAATCAGATGCATCTGACGAAAACGATCTGCTGCCCCATCTTCCACCATCAAATCAATTTCTGGCCATGTCAGGAATTCAAGCCCCATGGAGTTGATTTCTGCCGCTTCCATGGTGGGCCAGAGAAGATCGATCCCCGGCAGATCGCGGCTGAGCCAGTTCTGATAGGCATGGCCCATCTCATGCGTAAACACATTGATGTCGTGATTTGTGCCATTGAAATTGGCGAAAATGAACGGCATCCCGATTTCCGGAAAAGCCGTGCAAAATCCTCCACCCGCCTTACCATCCCGATTGATCAGATCAAGATAGCCGCCTTCTGCCATGTCTTTGAAAAATTCTGACAGCCCACCACCAAGACGATCGAACATCTCCTGCGCACGCTTCATGAGAAGATCATAACCACCGGCAGGTTTCGGATTGCCCTGCGGGTCTATGAAATTCTCATCCCAGGCTCTCAGCCTGTCCCATCCCGCCTGCACGCGTCGCTTTTCCAGAATATCGGAAATCAGCGGCACTACATGTTGGCGTACCTCGTCGCGAAAACGCGCGACATCTTCTGGTGTATAATCAACACGACGCATACGCTGGTAACCAAGTGGCGTATATGTCTCATATCCCAGAACCTGTGCCATTTCATGCCGGAGATGGACAAGCCTGTCATAAATCCTGTCGAATTTTTCGCCATTCTCTTCGAAAAATGCCCAGCGTTTTGCCGATGCTTCATGCCGGACATCACGATCCGCACTTTCCAGCCATGGCGCAATACCCGACAGATTCACGGTCTGCCCATCAATATTGATCCGGGCGGATGCAGCCAGAGACGTATATTCTGCTGAAAGTCTGGCCTCCTCAACCAGCATGTCCGAAATGCGCTCATCAAATGTCGCGACATCACACGCCCAAAGGCGCAGCGTATGCGCTCCAGTCAGGCGTTCCAGTTCCGCGCGATCAGGATCATCAAGAAAACGCTTCTTGATCCTAACCTCATGAGCCATGATTTTCGGAGACAGAAAATCTGCATAATCCCGCTCCGCAATCGCCTCTGCCGATTGAGTATCCTGCGCAAATTTCA
>JAAYUA010000135.1 GCA_012517935.1 Acetobacter sp.
ATCACGACATTGCTTCCCATCGGGATTCAGTCACCGGTTCCAATCTGACGCATTTCGGCAGCGCCTATCAGGACACAGGCCCACAACGTGGACAGCTGGGTGATGCCACGGGCAACGGATGGGTCACGCCGCGCTGATTTTCTGATTGTTATCAGAAACATCCCCACAGAATCTTTTATGTCGAATGATGCCCCGCATTTCCTCCTCCATGTTCCGCATGTGAGGACGGAAATACGAGGACCGCACTCTTTCAATAGTATCGATGAAAGACTGCGGCATGTCGTCAGTTGAGCAGTATGGTCGCTGAAACCAACTGAACGGCTGCGAGGAAGATTGATTTCAGTTTATCGTTACGGGATGACCGGTGTGATCCCACGCTGTGTCAGATGGTCAATCAGCCCGTCTGCCTCATAAGCCTTGTCTGCAAGGAAGGCATCCGGATCGACTTTTTCCAGAAGCGATTCGCTCTGAAACGTATCAGGATCCTGATCCTGTGTAATATCAAGCTCCACCGGGTTCCCGAGGGCGTCGCAGATGACATAGATCTTGGTGGTCAATCCACCTCGCGATCGTCCGATGGCCTGATCTATGCCACCCTTTTTCAGAACGCCCGTGCTGAGCTGGTAAGCCCGAAGAATGGCGCTGTCGATCACCACGTATTCATTATCGTGATCTGCCGCCAGGTAACGAAAAGTCCTTTCGATAACTCTGCTTTCACACTAGCGACGCAGACTCTGGTGGATATTCTTCCGGTCTCTAAAAATCACACTATGGAATGCCGACACGATAGCGATACAACACGGTTTCTAAGAACAGACGATCCGCAGCCGTGCTGCCAACACGATCTTCACGACCTGGGAGAAGGTCTCTTATCCTTTCCCATTGATCATCTCGCAATCCATACCGCCTCATCTGCCCCCTCAAAAATTGGCAAAGACAATCAACAGCGAGCAAGAAATTACAACTTTCACGCCGCACGGCAGCATCCCCTGATCTACTCGAAATATATTCCGAGATCTGGCGATATTCCATCCAGCTAAAAACGCTTTTCAACACATATCGACAACGCGCAAGCAGCTTCCTCCTAAATCAGTTCAGACATTGGGTCTCAATTTCAAAATTACCAGATCAAATCGAGAAACAATTTTATATAAGTTGGAAGCACAGAAAGCCAAACCATAAGATCTCAGGCGCTTCCCTTCCCTAGCTCTGGTTATTCTACGCCCCATCCGCAGCCATTGTTTTCATTAAATGAAAAAAATTCTATTTAATTTCAATAACTTATGCACAATACTCATTTCCTGTTTTATTTTTAATAACTGCCCCACTTGCGCTGTCATAAAAAAAATGTTCTTTGCGCCGCACCCAATACATCCCGGGCAAACAAAGTATCGAATCGAAAGTAATGAGGCCAAAAATGATCAAATTCACATAAATTAAAAGATCGTTAATAATGCATTAATATTCATTCACGAAAAATAATTAAACAAAAATTATTTTTTTGACTGAAGAAACACAATCACAAACGCGAAACTTGGTGAAATAATACCGTGACTGTAACTTGGAACACAAACAGTAAAGACATCAACTGGTGGAATCCTGCAAACTGGACCGATACATCCGGCGGGCAATGGATTAACGGGTCCTACGTATCTCATTACGTTCCGGAAGATGTGGGTAACCAACCTGTTCTTATTTCAGGAAGCCAGTCAGCTCCGACAAAAGTTGATTACGATGCAAGCGTAAGTAAAGAAGCTTCGAATCAACTCAATAATCTTGAAATCGGTAGTTACGCTACGGTAAGTGTGCACGGAGTACAAACCACCGGCGACTATGCTTTCAATGTCAATAATCTGACAGTTGACGCTAACGGGGAGTTGGACATCGACACGACATCGTCGGTTCTCCTCGGGAGCAATCCTAATATTAATGGCACGCTAAAAATATCAAATGCACAAGCGGTCATTAATAGCCATAGTGTTTCAGGATCCGGCACTCTCATCCTCGACCACTCAACATTAGGCAGCACTTCTGCTTATATGCAGATGGGAAGCAACCTCACAACAAAACTTGAGAATAATTCTGCTCTGTACATCAACAATGCTGTTGCAGGTAAAGCAATCGAAGTCGATAATTCGAAAAATTACATTATACTCCAAGATTACAACCAGACAGTAAATACACAGATTATCGGATATAACGACAATACCGTCATCCGCATTGAAAGTGGCGGACAAACACCTATTTCTGCATCTTGGACATATAACAACAACGGAACGTATACGATTTTCATTGCTTTCGATCAGTATGGAAATGGTATAAAATTCACTGACGTTGTTCTGGATAAAGATCCCCCGTTCACCATCGGTACATTTAAAATCGTTCAGAACACCGACGGAAGCTGGGACATAACGGATCCTGCAGGTACCGGCACCAACGGCTCATCAAATCCCACGTCATTCGGTGGTTCTACAGATGATTCCTGCTTCCTTGCAGGCTGCATGCTGCAGACCGTATCGGGCCTGAAAGCCGTCGAAGATGTGCAGATTGGTGATGAAATCATCACCTTCGATCATCAGAACAGCACGGACGTCACCCAGCCCGTCGTCTGGGTCGGCAAAACACACGCCAGAGCCCTGCCGGATCTTTCCGATGACATGGCCGGCTATCCCGTCCGCATCCTCAAAGATGCAATCGCAGATGGTCTGCCCGTCAAGGACATGCTGATCACTCCGGAACATTGCCTGTTCCTGGATGGAAAATTCGTGCCAGTGCGGATGCTGGTCAATGGCGTGTCCATCTTCTATGATAAATCCATCACCTCATATGATTATTATCATATCGAGACAGAG
>JAAYUA010000136.1 GCA_012517935.1 Acetobacter sp.
CTCTGTCTCGATATGATAATAATCATATGAGGTGATGGATTTATCATAGAAGATGGACACGCCATTGACCAGCATCCGCACTGGCACGAATTTTCCATCCAGGAACAGGCAATGTTCCGGAGTGATCAGCATGTCCTTGACAGGCAGACCATCTGCGATTGCATCTTTGAGGATGCGGACGGGATAGCCGGCCATGTCATCGGAAAGATCCGGCAGGGCTCTGGCGTGTGTTTTGCCGACCCAGACGACGGGCTGGATGACGTCCGTGCTGTTCTGATGATCGAAGGTGATGATTTCATCACCAATCTGCACATCTTCGACGGCTTTCAGGCCTAATACGGTCTGCAGCATGCAACCTGTAAGGAAGCAGGAATCATCCCCGGAACCACCGAATGATGTGGGGGTTGATGTTCCGTCGCCATTATTGCCGCGGGGATTGATAATATCCCAGCTGCCATCGCGATTATGCACAATTTCAAATGTACCGTTGCTATAGGAAGGTTTCTTATCCAAAATGACATTTTCAATTCTGATGCCATGTCCCCATTTATCGAAAGCGATATATATGGAGTATGTTCCGTTATTATTGGATTGCCATGTTGCAAAAACAGGCCTTTCGCAGCCAGCAGCAATACGGATCGTTGTATTGTCGTTGTACCCGATAATTTCTGTTTTTAATGTCTGTTTATAATCTTTTAAAACAATATAGTTTTTTGTCTCATCGACTTCGATTTTTTTTCCTGCAATCGAATCGTTTATGTATATAGCAGAATTATTTTCAAGTATTGTTGTGAGTCTGTCACCAATCTGCATATAGGAGTGATTGCCTCCCAATGTTGAATGGTTAAGGATGATGGTTCCTGATCCGGAAACGCTATGGCTGTCAATGATCGCGTGCGTATTTGATATTTTCAGCGTGCCATCAATATCCGGGTTGTTTCCGAGAAAAACAGGCGACGTGGTGTCGATGTCCAATTCTCCGTGAGCGTCAATTTTCAGTTCGTTGACACTCAAGGCATGGCAATCGAATTTTGGAGTTCCATGCACATTCAGCGTGGCATAATGACCGATTTCGAGTTTGCCGATCTGATTTGAGAATTTCGTAATTTTACTCGCATCATAATCTATGTGTGTTGGCGAGTCTTTGGTTCCATAGATGAGAACGGATGAATAATGAATATCCTGTGGAACATAATGTGGCCTGTGAGACCCATTAATTCCTTCTCCTCCGCGCTGGTCAAACCAATTTTTGGGATTCCACCAGTTATTATCCTGACAACTCGTGTTCCAGGCCAGATTCATTGTAATACTTCCATGAATTTTAGGATTTTTTGGTATTTTCATTTAAAGTCGATTTATAAATAATTTTTCGTTAATTATTTTTTTGACTTTAATGAAAATAGTATTTTGGTTTTTGATTTATTAACGATAATTTATCATATTTACTGATTCCGTGTTATTTTTATACTCTTACGATTCGGAGTATTTCATGATTCGGCGAAAAAACATTTTTTTTATGCTTTATCAAGTGCCGGTTATAAAAAATAAAACACAGGAAGGTGATTTTTATCTATGTTATTGAAATTTAAGTATTTTTTACACTTTGTGTGAGGTGCCAGTTCATGGTCGATGTTCGGAAACGAAAATCTGATCGCGCCATAAGCGACTGCAAGGCTGCCAATCTGTGTGCTCTAGCTCAGCCGTTTCGTATTCCTCTGATCATTCAATGTCCGTCATTTTCGTTAATGTGTTCGTCAATATTCGTTGTTGATTGTCTGAAAAATGGACAGATCGGGGGATTGGATCGTGAAGCAGTCGGTTTCTTTGACGTTAAAGAGAGGCAGGCACGCCTGAGTGGACTTTGAAATCTTCCGCCCTGATAGCAGACCCAAAGCAGCGTAATACGAATGCTGAAGGCGTTGCTCTTTGGGGTAGGGCGTATTCCTGACCAGTAAGGGGCAAGCTGGTAAAGCTGTCGTATAAGGACAGGCTTGGGCGTTGGATACGGAAGTTCACCAAGGCAGAGTGGCAGGGATGGCGGGCGATCCCGTCAATGGATCTCGCTATGCTGTTCTTGGCTATAGATCGTATATTTCCATGCATCGGAAACTCAGGTGATCCGGTAGTGGAAAGCGACAGATGCTGCTGCCATTGAAGGTGCGGAGTTGTGGTGCGGGAGTTTGCGCGGGATGAAACCAATAAGGCCTCAAACGTCTGGATGAAGCCATTCAGGCTTTCGTGCATAGCATTTGGGATTGTGGTGGAGGTAGTAAAGCCTATCGTTCAAAAATCCATCGCGGGAAGCTGCATTTCACATCCATGCTTCAGTATGGCAGGAACTCACGTGTCGGAAAATCATTTGTCCGTTTTCGTGTTGAGCATGTCTTTGCTGATGAAACAGAGAATGAACACCTCTGCATGGTAATTAGAGGCACAGATCTCCTCGCTCAGCTAAAAACGCCGCATGAACATCAGACCGATAACCATCAATAGACACGCCATATCTATGAAACTGGAATCGAGTGTTCCAAATCAATAGTTATTCGATCTTTTAATATGATGTCACGGTTTCTCCCGTTCCGTATGCAGGAACGGGAGATTTTTTGTCAGGCGACCTGCTGTCGTGTCGATGCGGCAGCACCGCTCACGATATAGGGGCCGGCTGCGTGGATGCGGAGTGTCAGCATGGCAACACTGCTGATCTGACGTTTGCCCAGAGAAAGAAGGGCATTGCCATTGGTCCAGCGTGCATTTTCAGAAGTGGCGTTCAGCCATCCGTCCAGTTCGGCATCTGTTTTGTGTGACGTGATGGAAATGGACTGCTTTCCCTCGAATAGTGTAATTTCGTCGATGGCCACACCAAAATAACGACGGTCATCGACGAACGGGCCGATGACGTCACTTGGACGGCTGGCGCGGGAGATGATGCGGATGCTTTCCACATTGCCCGGGATCATGAACGTCACGTATCCGTTGTGTTCACGAGCAGGGCGAATGGTTACGCCATTTTCGGTGATCAGGCGCAGTTCCGGATCATTGCTGAGCGAGACTACGCTTGTTCCGGCCGTATTTTCGATGGCGCGATCTTCAATCTGGCGGAATAGCGGTTCGACGAAAGCGCGTGAAACATCGAGGGGCGCTGCGGCATCGTTTTCCCAGGTGCGCAGTGTCCTGCGCAGGCTGACGACGCTTCCGGGCTGCCAGAAGGTGGCGCGGTTGCCTGTGTCGAGATAGCTTTCCGTCAGGACGCCATCGACTGTGATGATGGAATGCTGCTCTGTCTCGATATGATAATAATCATATGAGGTGATGGATTTATCATAGAAGATGGACACGCCATTGACCAGCATCCGCACTGGCACGAATTTTCCATCCAGGAACAGGCAATGTTCCGGAGTGATCAGCATGTCCTTGAC
>JAAYUA010000137.1 GCA_012517935.1 Acetobacter sp.
AAGGTTTGACTCCGCAAACTATTGAGATCAGATAGATAATAAAAAGCGTCATGCGCTATCTCCTTAACTATCTTAAGTTTGTCGATTTTGATCTGAAATTGGAGTTACGAAAAGTGACTATTCTCTACCATCACACCTCTTTCGAGAGAGCAGAGTCCATCCTTTGGAACCAAGCTATATCAGGTTGTCATTGGGAAAACACGGAATCTCACGAAGCTTCACCACATTTTCACATGGAAGAGGAAATAGAAGCCTTCAATGGGCTTCCTCCGGATGTTAATCCTGAAATAACTCTATATTTCACGTCTGATTTATTAAAAGAGCCTTGCCCGAGCAACGAGCCAGCACCAAACGCAATTAACATTCATCGTGATTGCTTAGGAAATTTTTGGCAAGCGACGATACGTCCAGGCCATGAAATCATTTTGGCTCAGGCAAAATTTAATGCAGTAGGTGGATCAAAGTTTTTGTATTGTTTAGTTAGGAAACGTTTAGGATCGAAAATTCGTACTACATGGCATTGGAGAACTAACAAGCATGGTCTTCCAGAACATGAGATCTGTCATCATACTTATCCTAGTCGGATAGAAAAATCCTTATTCATAATAAAAAGCTAGTTATTCATTCTACTAAAAAAGGGTGACCGGAGAAACAATAATGGTGCTGTCCTACATTCCTCATCTTGTCACTTATCGCTATGTCGAAAACCAGGAGATAATGAGCATCCTCCGCTGACTAGCGGTGTTACTTCTGAAAAAACCACTCGCCGTTTTAATCATTAATCAGTGGATTGTTACGACCTGAGTAGTAAATTACTCGGAATAATAGGATTAATAACTCACTGATAAACCGGCATACTAATTATCATTAGCTTTATTCTGGCGCTGGAAAGCCCCTATTGCTACCGAAGGTATTAAAACAAACAAGCCAATGATGGCTCCTATACCGATAAAATCTCGAACAAACTTGTCACCCCCAAATCCATCGACTGAAATGTAGTATTTAAATATCAATATAACAGCAATCATTTGGGTTGCTAGCGCAAATAGAATGACTTTTATCGGACTGCGGCAACCTGAAAGTTTCAATGCCCAACTGAATCCTTTAAAATAAATATAAGTTATAAATATAATATAAAATGCGATAATTCCATAGTTAGCGACACGATTGTCGAAATTCCTTAATTAGGAGAATCCCGGCTTCCACGCCGTCAAACCCCACCAAAAGTAACCTTAATCAGGTTAAAAGGAATCCCTTAATTAGGTTAAAAGCCCGTTCTTAGTCGGACTTGTTTCAAGCCGAGGAGTGACATGATGTCCATCTTGGGAAGGAAAGCAGAATGTCCGTAATGGAATAGAAGGAGCTGAACAGCGGACATAATGGCCGATCTAGAGGGAGGACCAACCTCTTTTCTGATTGTATGTCATGACTTTTCCAGCCGATGTCATCGGGAAGTGTGATGTGAATACTGCCGCGTCGTGTTCGACAGCGTAATTCAAAGCCCATTTTCGCGATATGATGGCTGTCTGAGGATCTGCATCAAACACGGCACTCCACTCCGGAACACACACCTGAATAGGATGATGCATAACATCGCCCGTGAAGAGGGCGTGCTCGACACCTGACTTCAGCACAACAGATGCGTGATGTGGTGTATGCCCCGGTGTGGGATGAAAGGAAATTCCTTCGAGAGCATCCGATCCGTCCACGTCAATCTGATCTGCAAGACCCGCCGAGATAATTGGATCAACGCTATCGATGCGTGTCATGAAACTGGTTTTATTGCGGACGCTATTATGAGCCGGATTGCTGAAAAAATCATATTCGGCTCTAGAAAAGACATATCGGGCATTCGGGAAGGTCGGAACCCAGATGCCATTTTGCAGGCGCGTGTTCCACCCCACGTGATCAACATGCAGATGGGTGAGAAGAACAAAATCGATATCTTCTGGTCGGACGCCAGCGCGCATCAGATTTTCAAGCCACACGGTCTGCAAGTGATCGAAAAACAGAGCAGCAGGTCGAGCCTTGCTATTCCCGGCCCCCGTATCCACAAGAATGTTCCGACCGCGATCCTTGATGAGCCAGCTATGAACGCTCAAAAGGACTTTCGTTTCTGAAGCATCCAGCGTTTCAGGTAGATCAGAATAGGCCTGAAGTGCCGTTGCATCATCCCAGTCAGGAAGCAACTGTTCTGGAGTGAGTGCTGCCAGCGTAAGATCCTGTATTTTTAGTATGCGGGCATCCCCTACAGCATACCACTGAAGATCGTTCATAATCCCAAGGCTCTCTTTTCGTTTTTATTTCTCAAAAAACACAGCGCTGTCGTCATGAAGGGAAAAGAGACTTCAATTCTTGCGGGAGTTTGCCTGTTGCATGATTTGACAGGCACCCGAATAGTGGGTCCCATTCTTCAATCCGCAGATCACAAATCAAACCTTCGGATGCAAAGGGATCACCGGCAATCATCGCGTCGATCTCTTGCCGATTGGCGCCTTTCATAATCAGAAAGCCGGAGCGCAATGGGGTCCCTTTCAACGGACCGGACGCCAGCAGGCTGCCTTCCTGAATAAGGCGCCTGAGATACAACACGTGTGCTGCGACATGCTGTCCCCATCCCTCGCCGTCAGGGTGGTCCATGCGCACAAGATAAACAGGCATTTCGAAAGCCTCCACCAGAACTGGACTTGCCAATCACTCGAAGCCTTCAGCATATTCCTCTTTTCCGCTGGATAAATTGTCGATACGAGACATCAGTCACAACTGAGGAGGATGAATGCTTGACCGGTTAACCAGCATGAAGATTTTTATCAAGGTCGTGGAATTGGGGTCCTTTGCTGCGGCCTCCCAGCATCTGACTTTGTCGCCGCAGATGGTCGCCAAGCATATAGAGGCTCTGGAGCATCACCTTGGTGCTCGCCTGTTGCATCGAACGACACGTCGGCAAAGTCTGACTGAAACAGGACGGCTCTATTGCGAGCAATGTCGGCTTGTTCTGCAGGCTGCTGAACGAGCTGACAGTCTGGCAGCCAATACGCTTGGCACACCGCGCGGCACATTATCTGTCAGCGTCCCAGTCACCTTCGGGCGAACGGTATTTCTATCATTTATTCACAGTTTTCAAAAAAGATACCCAGAAATTCAAGTGCATTTATCCCTGACAGACCAACTGGTTCACCCCACAATGGATGGTCATGAGGCTGTGATCCGAATTGGTGAACTGGAGACGGACCTTACAGCGGTCAGTCGTCCTTTGACGGCCTATCGTCGGGTCATCTGCGCGGCTCAAACCTATCTGGAAAAACACGGTTTTCCAGGGCAGCCCGAAGATCTGATGCGCCACGAGTGTCTCCTATATGAAAACTCCGGCGGCCCTGTAACCACGTGGCACCTTTCTCAGGGGAGCGTTACGCGACCTGTCACCGTGTCCGGGAAGATAATCAGTAATGATTCAAGTGTTCTGCATTCTGCAGCTCTTGGTGGCGATGGCATTCTGCTGGGATATGAGCAGGCTCTGCTTCCAGATATTAAAAGCAAACGGCTTGTCCGGCTTATGCCCAGGTGGAAAGTTCCGGACAGGCCCGTGCACCTGCTCTATAACGCAGGTCCGGTTATGACACCAAAGCTGCGGGTCTTTGTGACCGAGCTTCAAGAGGCTTTCCAGCCTGAAGCCTCTTTTCGACGGTAGGGTGCCTGACTCCTAAGCTCAGTTGGCAATCAGTTCCTGTTCACCATCCCTGTTCAGTCGGAAGAACAAACAGTTCTGCAACATCCATACGTGCAGGTGATTTCAGAGCAAAAAGGATACTGTCTGCTATGTCCTCGCCCTCGAGAAAGGTCATGGACGCTGCAAGGTCATCCATCTGTTTGCGGTAATCAGCATCTGTAATGTGATCGTAAAGCTCTGATTTTACGGCTCCCGGCTGAATGCAGGTAACGCGGATATTATGCTTTGGTCCGATCTCCATTCTTAGGCCGTCTGAAAACGCTGTCACCGCAGCCTTGGTGGCACAATAAACGGCGAGACCCGTAAAGACCTTCCGGCCTGCAATCGAGGACATGTTGAAAATATGACCCGAATGCTGTGCGATCATCTGCGGAAGAACGGCTGCCGTTGCATTGAGAGCACCGGATATATTGACGTCCACCATCTGCTGCCATTCGTCCACTTTCAGGCTGTCAACGCTGGATAGGGGCATTAGGCCCGCGTTGTTGACCAGAACATCAATCCTTCCAAATTGGGCGATCAAGCTCTTTGCCGCTTCTTGACACGAGACAAGATCAGTAACGTCCGTCACCAGAGGAATAGCGTGACCGCCAGCCTTGGTAATCTCACTGACAAGCGTTTCCAGGCGATCATGACGACGTGCCGCCAGACCAACTGTGATTCCTTCTGTTGCGAGTTTGCGCGCTGTTGCCGCACCAATGCCACTGGATGCTCCGGTCACCAGAGCAACTTTTCCTGCAATATTCATAATCTTCTCCACACGACGAGCCTTCAATCGGCCTTCATTGTCGAAGGAGATGTAAATTATGCCAGAAGATATCTCTCATGGCTTCTTGCTGAGACTATCGCGATTTTGCGCTATAGATAGTCGCGCATGGAAATGAGAGAGTGTAGCAGATGGTTTTGTCCTGCCTTCCTTCTCGGCGTGCTGCCAGTTTGACACTGGAGCAACTTCTCCCCGGGAAGAAAGTCGCGCAAAGTGAAGGGGATGTCTGGAAGGATGTTGACGTCCAGATATTCACTCGCCCGGTACAAGAAGGCGAAATTCTTGTACCTGCCGTCGCAGAACCCCTGCTTGTTTGGGTTATCCGCGGAGAAGCAAATATTGAAGAGCGTGAACTGACAGGGCCTTGGGAACAGAGCAAGGCAAAAGCAGGAACATTTTACCTCACGCAGACGGACACACCCTATCTGATGCGGTGGCAGGGCAAGGGAAACACTTGTTTTGAAGTGTTGCATCTCTATCTTGGACTTGAGCTTGTCGATCGAGCTGCCAAGTCATTAAATCTGACTTCATCCCGTATTCGAATGCGGGATGTTTCGGGCGGGGAGGATGCTTTCATATCAGGCATTTTGAGTGGTCTGATAGCTGAAATGCAATCTTCCGTTATTACAAATTCCTTATTTGTAAATGGCCTTCTGGAAAGTCTGACAGTTCATCTTTTAAGACAGTATGCTGATGCCAGAGCTAAGATAAAGCTACGATCCACTCTCTTGCCCACATGGAAACTGCGTAGAGTTCTTGATCATATGGAAGCACATCTGGCTGAGCCATTTGATTTGGATTGTCTTGCTGCTTTGTGTGGCATGAGCCGTTTTCACTTCAGTCGCTCATTCCGTACAACCACGGGACAAACCCCCTCTGGTTGGTTCATGCAGCACCGCGTCCAGAAAGCATCAGAAATGCTTCGTAAGACCAATCTTTCCATTATCGAGATTGCCTTGGGGATCGGATACGACAGTCCAAGTCACTTTGCTCAGGTCTTCCGCAGAGTGACAGGTGTCAGTCCTCGTCACTATAGAAAACTGTAATCACTCTCTGAATAAGGTTTCAGAAAAAACCTTGGTAAAAAAGTTCACCTAAATACAGTCTCATTCCAAAGACAGCATGAGCGCTTATACTGAGAAATAGTCCTTTTCCAGGATTGGGAGCCCTAAGCCCGAAAAAACCGCCGCCCAGAGCAGGTTTCATAAACAGAAAAGGGGCTAAAAGGGTAACAAGTCCGAAGAGTAGACCATTTAGCAGTGTGGGGACTGTCTTTGCTATAACCACCACAAAACTGAGGTACAGTGCGGCATAAACAGCACCAATCAGATAATGAAATGCCCAGCCAACAGTGGCCTCTCCTTTCAGGGAGGGTCTTTTTCCAATCATTGGGTCATAGATCCTGCCGTCACGCCACCCTATGACCCAGCGGCCGGTGACAGACCAGTTGGCTGCAGGAATTCCAGTCAATGGTTTCTGGGCTTGTTGCCAGATATCGGATGCAGCAGTCGCCACGACGCCGACTGTCAGAATTTCGAGCAAATTCATACAGCATGTCCTCGAAGTAAGAGTGTTCGCGCACACTTTCATGTCACTTTTCGAGTTTCATGATATACTGACGAAATCGCACTCTAGCAACACATGAAGTTACATGAGACAAGATAACAGATTATCCTGTGTGCTCCACGTACTCCTGCATATGGCAGAAGCAGGTGGTCCCATGACGTCAGAAGCCCTGGCTCGCGCCCTTAACACCAACCCCGTGGTTGTGCGACGTCTTATGGGCGGTCTGCGTGAGCATGGATATGTGCACTCCGAGAAAGGACATGGCGGGGGGTGGACGCTTTCATGCCAGTTGGATCGGGTAACGCTGCGAGATATTTACGAGGCTCTTGATGCCCCAAGATTATTCGCCATAGGGAACCGGAGTGAAAAGACTGAATGCCTTGTTGAGGAAGCCGTTAACGATGCAATGAGTGGCGTCCTTGCGGATGTTACGGCCCAACTTCTCGCGCGTTTTGGCCAGATTACACTTGCAGCGCTTCATGCCGACTTCCATCAGAGGCTAGCAGCGCGCCATGCTCCGGCCACGCTCTGCAAGTAGACCAAGGGCTGATGGCCAGGATTGATGCTGACCTTGTGCCTCCCGGAATTCAGATGTCGCAAACAGTGAGTGGTTTAAGCTACATGACGTTGCTGGTGTTTTAGCCAGGTCATGGCGTCGGTTACTTCAATGCCCTGTAAAGCGTTGAAAGTCTGTTTCTTGTCCCATGCCACGCCAGTATCGCGTGCAAACGCAAGACGATATTTCCGTATTCCGTCATCAGGGTGTGCGGCGACTTCTGCGCGTAGGCTATCCATATCCCACAGTTCCCGAATGACAGGGCGGCCAAGGTAGTGCTCCATCTTTTCGGCGAGTTGAGCGTAGGAGAACGTATCCCCGGCAACGTAAACCACCTCGTTCTGGATCGGCGGTTTATGGGCGAGGATGCTCGCTGTAAGTCGTCCTATATCTTCGGAAGTGGTCACCGTCAGACGGTTATCCCAACTGCCGAGTGCGCGAACCTTGGCGCCTTGAAGATCCACCAAACCGAAAGCTGGCTCAAACAGAAAGCTGGTGAAGATTCCTGTCGAAATGATTATCCATTGGGTCGCAGATTGACCGCGCAGCATGTCCCTTACGTCTGATTGCTCATCAAATACTGGCTGCCCGCTACCACGTCCAACAACATCGTAATCGACACCAAACTGCCACGGCACATAACGGTCCACCCCAGCCTTCAGGACAGCACTGGTAATTTTACGATGTGTACCGGGGCCACCAACAAACCCGGTACAACATATAATTGTATTGAACTTGGCGAAGAGGGCGGAGAGGTCCTCTACCGTTTCCGTCGAAAGATCAGCATAAACGATCTGCAGGCCTTTTTGCTTTAATTGTCGCGCAATATCCGTTCTGGTGCTTCCGCTTGATGGTCTGAGAAGAACGCTGATTGACCGAGTGCATTCCGGGTTCTGTTCAAGCAGGCCGGTGATGACGGTCTGACCAAGCTCTCCGGCGCCGATGACAAGGGTTTCAATGACAGGGGTCTTCATCGCTGGCATCAGGAATTCCTTATGGTTATAAAGTTAAAATAAGACGCGATGCGGGAAAGCGAAGAAGGTACACGAGTGATACCGTTCGATAATCTGGACTTCGATGCCGTGATGGCGCAGTCGCAGGCAGCCTGTGCTGCTCTCAGTGACAACGATGGCGGGTTGAAGCGAGAAGTGCTTGCGCATGCCGGCAACAGATGGTCTCTCGGTATTGTCCATATTCTTGGTGTTGCTGGTACTCTGCGGCACGCAGAGCTGGCGCGGCGGCTTGATGGGGTTACGCAGCGTATGTTGACGCGTTCTCTTCGTCAGTTAGAACGCGACGGTCTTATTATTCGCCATGATTACGGTGAGGTCCCGCCACGGGTGGATTATACTCTCACTCCGTTGGGAAAGGGGCTGCTCGTAGGAATGATGCCTCTTTGGCGGTGGATTATTGACAACGCTGCGGCATTCAGAACGGCACGCGATCTGTTCGACAGTGAGAGGAATAGCACTTTCGTTGAGCCTCGTGACGGTCTGAATTAGCAACAGTGTTTAAGCGGCGGAGCTAATGCGCCATGGCACTCCGCTTTTGAGGATAGCGTTGGTGATTGTGACGAGAGGCCGCTCAAACACAGTTGCTAGCCGCCCCGGACGCCATCGCCCTGGAAAGCCATCTGGTCGAGTGCCCTGGCAACGCCGACATCCAGTTGGACCTGACCTCCTGCTGAACTACGCCTCCAACGTGGTCATGTACCCGCAATTCCAAGCCTACTTGCACCGGTGGCGCGGACCTCCGTCGAATGGCGCAGCAAAACACCCAGCAAGTGCGGTGCTACGACTGCCCCAGTCCTCCGGCGATACTCGCCAGAATTTCGGCCAGGGAACACGGCGTGCCTCCGGTCAAACGCACGATGTCACCGCTGACGATGTCGTAGGCGCCACGCGCCTGCCGCGCCTTCATCGATACCACGGCATCGGCAACCACGTCAGGCAGACCCGTTTTGAGCAACCCGGCTCGCAACACCTCGGCGGGCATAACGTTCAAGGCAAAGGGCCGCTGGATCTGCTGCGCGACCAGTCTGCAGACCGCTTCACCACGCAGGGCTTCAGAGCCTGTCAGCTGATATATGGCGCCCTCGTGGCCCTCGCTGGTCAATGCGGCGGCGGCAGCTTTGGCCACGTCGCCGCGCGAAACGAAACTGACGCGGCTGTCCTCAAGCGTCGCAAGCCCGCCTGCCGTCAAAGACATCCGCACCTCTTCGACCAGCGTCTCGGAAAAATAGCTCATACGCAGTATCGTCCATGCGGGAATCGCGCTCTTGATCAACGCCTGCTCACTGTGCCAATACGCCGCCCCAACGGCGGACTCCCCCTCACGCTGCGTCCCGGTTGCCGACAACAGGAAGACGTGACCGACCTCGGCCTGTGCAGCGGCATCCACGGCCACCAACATCTGGCGCGAACGAATCCCCGGCCGCAGATCAGCCCCCGGAATCAACAACAGGCGATCCAGGCCCTGATAGGCCGCCACCAATGTCTCGGATTGGTCGTAGTCGCCTAAGCGACCTGCGTAGGTTCGATCGGTCTTGGGGGTGCGCGAAATCGCCACCAAGTTTTCGGCCGCAACCGTTTCCGCCAACGCCTGAACAACTGCGCTACCGAGCTGGCCGCTGGCACCGCTCACACCTATTTTCATCATCAGATTCCATGGTTATTTATGGTTCTTTAGGATAAATTTGTTCCTATAAGCTAACAATTACGCATGAATTCATGCGTCAAGAACACCCAGGTTCCTGTCGCCCCAAGGAGTAGCAATGGAAAATGTAGAAGCTGAATGTCGCGGCCTAGCAGAGGTGATTGCACGCATTGGCGACAAGTGGACGGTCATGGTCTGTGGCCATCTCTCAGAAGGCACCCATCGTTTCAATGCGTTGAAGCACCGCATCCCCGGCATCTCGCACCGGATGCTGACCATCACTCTGCGCGGGCTCGAACGCGATGGACTGGTGGCTCGCAAAGCCTATGCTACCGTCCCGCCGAAGGTTGAGTACTGTCTGACCCCATTGGGGCAAAGCCTGACAGGACCTCTGGCAGCCCTGGCAAGTTGGGCACGCGAGAACCGTCCCGCCCTTGAACAGGCCCGCGCCGCATTTGATCGTCGTGCCGCGCAGGACTGAACTGGCGTTGAGGTGTGATGAAGCGCGCCGTCAATCAGCGGCGCACGCGGGGCATCATTCCATCAAGTTGAACCACTTAACCATGCGCTCGCTCAGGTGTTTGTCCAGAGATGTCGGTTCATTTTGCTACAGTATAATTACCAATATGCGCAGCATCGTGAGGCACATGAGCGGAAATTACTGGCAGACGGGAACAACGGTGACGGCATACGCGAGTATGTCGGACTTGCCACGCGCACATGTACGGTTTTGGAAATCTTTATCGCGCCTTGTATCTCGAGGATGAGGCGACTGCAGACTGTCTGGTTTCAAATCACTGAGCAGACGAGTGGTTAAGGGGGAAAGCGGAACGCCCGGTTCCGGAGATGTGTTAAAGAAACCGGACGTCGATGATCTATGTCTTGCTACCGAGACGATCCTGCGTCTTTGTTTCGAAATCGGAAGCGCGATGACGTTCATGAAGCTGGCTTGAGAGGTCTCCGGATGTCCGGTTGACCATACGGCCACGCTGAACGGCAGGCCGTTCCAGAACTCGGTCGGC
>JAAYUA010000138.1 GCA_012517935.1 Acetobacter sp.
CGAAATTGCCCTGATCATTGGTTATGAGAGCCTCCGCATTTCCTGCATTACGGGGCCATCGTCCATGACGGCAAAGTAACGACATGTGCGGAGCCATCATCCAATGCCGTTTCTGCAAGACGCACAGTAAAATCGCCAGCAGGCACATTCCAGCAATCATGCACAGCATCGAAATGTGCAAGAATACGCGGATCAAGCGTCACGTTTGCCTCTTTGCTCTCACCGGATGCCAGCGCAATACGTTGCCAGCCCGCCAGTCTACGGCCACCCCCATCTGGGAGAGTCACATAGATTTGAGGGACAGCAACGCCTTCGCGCTGACTCGTATTCGTGACAGTGAAGCTAACTGTTAAGGCCTTCTGTCCTGGATGAACCTGATAATTGCTCAATTGGAATTGTGAATAAGACAGCCCGAAACCGAAAGGAAACAATGGTTTCTGTTTCTGGCTATCGAACCAGCGATAACCAACTTCGCTCCCTTCGTCATAGAAGAGTTCCTGATCGGTGTGAAACTGCACTTCATAGACAGTTCTCGCGTCTACACCAGGAATCTCCGGATGAGGAGTTTGCGTGATCGCCTGCGGGAAAGTCATGGGAAGATGACCCGAAGGATTGGCATCACCATAGAGCAGGCGCGCGATGGCCTGTCCGCCTGCCGCACCTGGATACCAAGCCTCGATGATGCCCTCGACATCATTTACCCACGGCATATTAACCGGATTGCCTGTTTCGAGAACAACAACGACATGGTGGTTATTACGCGCCAATGCAGCGATCAAATCGTCCTGTTTATCCGGAAGCGCCATATCGGAAGAGTCGATGCTTTCAACCGACCATTTGGTTGCAAAAACCACAACGGCATCAGCGTGGCGTGCTGCATTACTCGCACGTGCGATATCTGTCCCGGGATCATATGTCACAAAACCCGCCCCAAGAGCCTTCATGGCCTGTAATGGAGACGAGCGAAAATATACCGGCGCGCCGGGCCAGGGAAGATTGGCGTCGTTCAACGGAACTGCGTTTCCACCGATCGCTGGAACCTGCGCTGACCCGCCGCCCGAAAGGACCCCAACATCAGCATGCCCCCCGACCACCAGAACATGCATCTCCCGACGAAGCGGAAGAATATTATGTATATTCCTCAGCAGAACTGCGCCTTCTTCTTCATCTTTTTGAGCAACGGCCATGTCAGCTGCAACGTCAATCGGGCCCATCAATGGGCGATGCGCGGGAAGACCAGCATCATACACCGCATAAAGGATGCGTTGCGCCATATCTGATATTCGGGCTTTGGGGACTTCTCCCTTGTTGACAGCATCCGCAAGCATTTTTCCGAAGAAGAGGCGTGAATCGATCGTATTTCCAGACGACTCTTGGTCGAGACCGGCGAGCGCGGCACGTACGGTCGTGTGGTCAGCGCCCCAGTCGGACATGACGAAACCAGGATAATGCCAATCCTGCTTGAGGGTCTTGCTCAAAAGATATGAGTTCTCACAAGCATAGAGATCATTCACGCGATTGTAGGAACACATCACCGACCCCGGGTGTCCCGTCTCGATGGCAATTTCAAAAGCCAACAGATCGCTTTCTCTCATGGCTTGGGGGCTAATATTGGCGCTCATAGTCATCCGCGAAGTTTCGAGATCGTTCATCGCGAAGTGCTTGACGGTAGAAATGACGTGCTGGGATTGAATGCCCGCGATTGTCGCCCCAACGATACGTCCTGCGAGCAACGGATCTTCGCCCGCATATTCAAAATTACGGCCGTTGCGTGGATCTCTGGTCAAATCCGCGCCACCTGCCAGCAGAACGTTAAAACCCGTGCGCCATGCTTCAGAACCAATCATCCGACCGGCTTCGCGCGCCATATCTGGATCCCAGGTCGCGGCAGTCGTCAAACCCGCAGGCAGCGAAACAGCAATCCCGTGAGGACGCACGTGACGAGGATCTCCGACGCCTAATCCTGCATCGGAATATTCAAGATTGGGGAGACGGAGGCGCGCAGGAAATTTGAGGAAGGCGGCAGAACCAAGAGCCCCTTCAGGGATGGAAGCTGCACCAAAACCACCGCCATCCCTGCTATAGACGATAGCCAGCTGTTCCTCCAGCGACATCGATTTGACGACTTGGCTGGCCCGCTCGGCTGGCGATTGAGCAACTGCGATATGTGACGACAGACAGACAGTGACGAAAGCAATCACGGGAGCGAAACATGGCCGGATAAAGGATTGCATCGTTAAGTTCCCGTGCTGTTGTCGGCTATGCCACTATCATAAATGCTTATCCTATTGTGATTTCGTAACGAATCTATTGTCAACCCAGGCACGTTACGTCGCCTGAAACGACAGCACATCCCTCACCCCCCCCCATGCATCCTCTGACAAGCGGCGCACAACCCGCATGCTGACCGGATAGCCTTCTGTCAGGGCCTACATAGACAATCCGCGTCACTCCTCCCGCGTCGAGATGAAAAACGATGACGAAAGCAGCGTCGGGATATCGGGATCGAAGAGTCTTTGACGACCCCCTTCCAGACAAGAATTTCCTGAGAACGGATCATCATCAGAGCGTCAAACATCTTGCGCAGCCCAAATGTTCCATTCGGTTCATGCAGAACGCTGCGGCTGAATGGAAGGACGTTCATGCGCTCATGAAATGGCAGAGGTAACCTCTCATGATGAGAAAACCCAGCATGATGTCAGAGCCGTCAGAAGTAGGTTTCGAGCCCAGCCCGAAGCGCTATCTCCGCAGAAGAAAGTCTACCGCTCCTCATTGCACAGAAACGATCGACACTGATCATCTGCCTATCAAAAGCAGACAGGCAGAGATAGGGAGAAAACGGAAAGTCCCTTTGACACGGCCAATTCATTTAAAGCGAAATAACCCTTTTCGCTTTCCCCATCACAGGAAATGGGCCACTCATGCGGCCCGAATGCTTATATGGTGATCGTTCCGAAAATGCGGGCAACCACATTCCCACCGATCCAGATATCGTCACTAATTTTTTCAACGAAGATCTGCCCGGCTCTTTGTAACGCGGCTCCCTGACGCGCCACATACTGCGTCGGTGCAATTCCGCTTTCAATCAACCATTGAGCAATCCCGACATTTAGACTTCCAGTCACTGGATCTTCCCATCCCTGCCCGTCTCCGACAAAGGCTCGCACCTCAAACTGGGCATCCGTACCGTCATGCACGGAGTCCCATGGACCGACAATACCTACGTAATGTCCCTTCAGCGCCTGCCAGTCTGGTTGCACGGCCAACACATCCCTGCGGCTGCGCAGTCGCAGGGCTATCCAGCCAGGACCATTATCTACCCACTGAGCATCTACAATATCCTGAGATACCAGACGTAAAGCCCTGAGTGCATGAGCTAAATCATCTTGCTCGACTGGGCCGCTCCGCCGCCTTGACGGAGCGGCAAAAGCCAATCGATCTGCCTGCTTGCGCACTGGAACAAGACCGACACCGCATTCCTGTATGATCACATCGGATTTCGACGCTTTTCCCAAAGACTGCCAGACAAACGCGCTTCCAAGTGTCGGATGCCCGGCAAAAGGCAGTTCAGTCTGTGGGGTAAATATCCGCACACGATAATCTGCATCGGGTTGCGTCGGCCTCAGAAGAAAGGTCGTCTCGCTGAGATTCGTCCAGTTCGCGATCTGCGCCATCTGGGCATCGGACAATTCATCAGCCCCGACAATAACGGCGAGAGGATTGCCACGAAAGGGCTCGGTGGCAAAAACATCCACCTGTCGGAAAGTAAGCTCCATGGTCAGTGTTCCTGCATTGTAGGGCCGATCCATGGATCGATTGCATCGGCCAGATGTGTCAGTGTCGGGCTGTGAAAGGCGGCCACCGTTCGGTTAAAGGTTTCATGATGACAATCTGATCGTATGATCAGTTCCTGCGTCGGAATGGAAAGGCCATTCATGGCCCCGCAGGCTTTTAGCGCGGCTTTGTCGATCCTGATCAGCAGACGCCGTGCCCTGACCGGATCGCTCAAATCCTGACGACCATAATAGACATACACCGGATCGGGACTGTCTTCGGTCTCCTGCGCCGAGGCTGATCCATGAATGGTCATGAGAAGCAACAATCCTGCGAAAATGACGCAGAACACTCCTAGTGCTTTCGCTATTTCCGGGAGCTGTGTGGAGATGCTGGCTTCAGGCCGCAGACGTGCGATGTTCGTGACTGATTGCGACATAGGGAAAGCCCATATTGTTATAGTACAATTGAGACGAATCGATTCGATTGTTCTAGATTGACAACTTCAGAAAAGAGTTCAATCACTATATTGTCCTATCTCAATGATGCCGATGGAGCCGGATATGTGGCAACCCGAACTTCTATCCAGCCCCATACCGCTATATGAGCGGCTTGTTCTGGCCTTGGCGCACGATATCCAGACCGGACGACTAACTCCCGGCACAAAATTGCCGCCCCAACGCGATCTGGCGTTCCGACTGGGTGTCAGCGTAGGAAGCGTAACGCGGGCCTATGCGGAAGCGGAACGGCGAGGATTATTGTCCGCTCATGTTGGGCGTGGATCGTTCGTACGGGGGGCATTACCAGTCGTTCCGGATGTCCCCTCAATCGAGCGTGGTTCTGTCGCAGGACAAAACGGAAATGGGCCGATCGATTTACGGTGCAATACCCCACCACCCGTTTCTCTGATGGCGGATCTGCATGCCGCTTTGTCTGCACTCATGACGCTCGGAGCGCTGGATCCTGCCGTGCATTACGTTCAGGGCGCGGGTTTGGCACATGTCCGCAAAGCCGGAGCACAATGGATCGCCCGGCATTATGGTCTTGATTTTGACGCGGGGAACCTGATCCAGTGCAACGGTGGCCAACACGCTATTGCGCTGGTTTTCTCATCCTTCTGCGCTGCCGGTGATACTGTTCTGTGTGAGTCCTCAACGTTTTACGGCGCACGCATGGCGGCGGACCATCTGGGCCTGAAGCTGCGAGGGATACCGATGGATGACGAAGGATTGTTGCCCGAGGCGGTTGACCGGGCAGCAGCGGAAACCGGTAGCCGTCTGCTCTTCACACTACCGACGCTTCATAATCCGACCACCCGGACAATGTCGGAGCTGCGTCGGCAAGAGATCGCGGCTGTTGCACAGGCACGTGATCTGCTGATTCTGGAGGACGATGCTTACTACGCTTACTCCCAGCGCCCGCGTCAGATCGTGTCCTACGCGCCCGAGCGGACATTGTATCTTGCAAGCCTTTCCAAAGGCATCTGTCCAGGCTTTCGTCTGGCCTTTCTGGCACTTCCGCCCAATCTGCCACGGGAACGGCTCATGCAGGGCATCCGGGCCCTGGGTTACTGCCCACCTGCACTAGGAGCGCTGGTGTTCAGCCAGTGGGTCGAAGATGGCCGGATTGATGCCATCGCACAGGCTGTTCAGACAGAAGCAGCAGCCCGGTGGAAACAGTCCCGTTCAGTCCTGGGCGATCTCATCGCGCGGCCGGGTGCCTCGCATTCTCCTCATGCCTGGATGCCCATGTCAGCGCTTGATGCCGAACGCGTAACGGCGCGGCTGCTGCGCGCTGGTGTGGAAATCACGCCCCCCGATGCGTCCGCGGTCTCCTCGCAGGCGGACACCGGCCTGCGCCTTTGTCTCGGCGCTCCGGAAAGCAGGGAGGAACTGGATCTCGCGCTTGCAATCATCAGGGAGGTTATCATCGGGCATGGAAGCGCCGACCGGGACGGAATCATCTGACCCGGCATGCCCTTTGATAACGTAGGACTGGCGGTTAAGGGAGAGGCAAGCGGAAGGCTCGTTTCACAATCACAACAGAGGTCAGCAGTGCCACAATAATCCTGCATCTGTTTTACATAACCAATCGCATAAACAAGGAGTTTTTGGGAGTCTC
>JAAYUA010000139.1 GCA_012517935.1 Acetobacter sp.
CAATATATTCCCTTTCTCTGCTAGAGTACCAGTGATCTCCACAATGTACACTTCATTGCCACGTTCCGCCAGTTCCAATCCCATCTCTGAGCCGATCGTCCCTCCCCCTATCACCACGATCTTTCCCTTCATCTTATCCAAATCAGGATACGCTTCTACCGCCTGCCGTGCATACTCCACTCCAGGAATCGGCGGCGTTATTACATCAGCTCCCACTGCTATGATCAATGCTTCCGGTTCCAGATTTTTAACCATCTCCGGCGTCGCTTCTGTGTTTAACTGTACTTCTACCGTCGATTTCTTCATCTGCGTCAGCAGATAATCGCGATACCTTCTCAGGTCTTGCTTGTAATCATCATAGTCGGAACAGTTGATCTGTCCTCCCAACCTATCGCTCTTTTCCAGCAGGATCACTTTGTGCCCCCGCTCTGCAGCGGTCAATGCTGCTTTCATCCCGCCCGGTCCACCACCGACCACTACTACTTTCTTTGCTCTCTCCGCTTTCTCAAGTTTACGAGGTACACGGTTCTCCCGACGAAAACGTGGATTCACCGAACACACAACATTCGTGTGCTCGGTTGCAATGTGATAGCAATATAAGCAGCGCAAGCAGGGAACGATATCCTCTTCCCGTCCTTCCTGTGCTTTCTTGGGAAAAAATGGATCCGCGATTAGTTGACGACCTACCATTACCGCATCTGCCTTGCCTGTTGCGATCACTTCCTCCATCTCCTCAGGGGTCATGACCGCCCCAACCACTGAAACTAATACATCGCATGTCGCTTTTATTTTTGCTGCAAAATCCACATTATATAAATGGGGCTCAAATACACTTGGAGACATATATACATTTGCCTCATAATAGCAGTCCATTCCGCAGGAAACATTTACCATATCAATATAGGGAGCTGCATTCTTAATAAAATACAACATATCTTCTGATTCGAATGATTCAGGAACCATCAAATGGCGACTGATGCGCATCTGGATTGGAAAATCAGGTCCAACTGCTTCACGAATTTGTTTGACAGCTTTCAGCGGAAAACGGATCCGATTTTCCAACGAACCACCGTATTCATCAGTTCGTTTGTTTAAGCCCGGTGCAAGGAACTGGCTGCATAGACTGTCATGTGCAAAATGGATTGTAGCCATGTCAAATCCAAAATCCCTCGCCTGGCATATACCAATTGACATAGATCTTATGATGGCATCCATATCTGTCTCGGTCATCATTTTCATTTTTCGACCATCAAATCGAATTCCTTCGATCGGTCCACTTACTGATCCATCTTCATTAATAATGCTGTGAAAACCTATCTGCAGACTGCATTTTGCGCCTGCCTGTTTCATTACGGAAATCTCTTCCCGTGTAACATCTCTACTGTATTTACCAAACATAGCATGTTCTTCATCACGGACCATACTGCTGATATGAACTACGGCTGCTCCACCTGATGCTTTATCAAAAATGCTCATATTCCCATAATTTGTGCTTGAAATGATCTTGTGGGTTGGGATAATACCCATCGAAGAAGCAATGATGCGGTTCTTCAGTATCATTGAATTAACCTTTAATGGGGAAAATAAATGTGTGTATTTTGTTGCCACGCCATACTCCTTTTTGATCAATGATCTTTTTACAGATTTACTGCAATGAAATACGCATCATTGGTGGCTTCCAATACCTTGCCCACCCGATCACAATCGCCGATCATGGCTGTCTCAGGCGTGATCCCATAAAAAGACTGTGCAAGCTCCCTCCGCGATCGCAATCCCGTCGCCAACAACACGTGGTCCGCCTC
>JAAYUA010000140.1 GCA_012517935.1 Acetobacter sp.
ACGCTGCCCTGCGCCATGTCATGAGGACTGCCCCCCCGGCCCTTCCGGTTCGCCGGAGGGACCATCTTTCAGGCGGGCTGGATGGCGCATAGCCGCGTCCACGCGGTCCCGCCGACGCACAGCGCCCCGAATGTCGCGAAGATATACGAGGGGATGGCACTCATATCGCCCAGACCGCTGAAACCCAGCGTCATGCCAAATCCAGCCAGCGCGGCTGGCAAAGCAAGCAGGAGCGAGACTGTAATCCGCAGGACGGGATCGTGCGAGGAAGAGAGGATCGCCTGGCCGAAAGCCAGAACCAGAATCCCGGCACCGATACCAGCAAGGATGGCATGAGAGCCGGACATCATGGCGTGGTCATAAAATGTAGTGCAGACCATTGCCGCCACAAACAGGGGAGCGGCATAGACCGCACAGAGAAACAGCAGCCAGCACAGGAAACCGATACCGGCGACACCAAGGACAATTCCGAGACCGAGCAGCATGGAGCGCGTCCTTCCCATGAAGTGGAACACCCCACACATGCCTGGACGCTTCGGATATATCCAGGGAATAGAAGCCTGTTTCCCGACATCGTTTTCACGATCGGGACAGCGCGCGGAGCGCGCCAGACAATCCTGACCGAGGCGCCCCTGTCGGCGCCTTCCGCTCGCGCCGTGGACGCGGCGCGTTGACTTGGCTGCGTTGGGGATGGATTGAAGGGCACTGGTCCAGCACCCTGTTTCACTGAACCTTGCGAGCCGGCGTGCCGGCGAGCGCCGCACGCGCGGGCAGCGCGTCCCCACCGCCGGTCCCGAAGGACCGGCGCGATTTTCTGGCCGCCCGATAAGCGTGAAGAAAGAAAAGGGCGGCTTACGCCGCCGCCCTCCCTGCCCCGTGCCAGGCCAGCCGACGGGTCGCCGTGGCCGCGTGCTCCGGGTCCAGTTCCATGCCCAGCCAGTCGCGCCCAAGATGCTGCGCCGCCACCAGCGACGAACCGGAACCCGCGAACGGGTCCAGCACCAGACCGCCCGCCGGGCAGAAGGCTTCCACCAGGGGAAGGAGAGCCGCCACCGGCTTTTGCGTCGGGTGCAGTTTATTGCCTGAATAGGGCATGTCGAGCACATCGGGGATAGGTTTTGCCGGGGGCGTTACATTCCCCTTGGCCAGAAGATAGGCACTTTCGTGTTCATACCGGAGAAACCGGGAAGAGGATGAATAGGACTTGCGAAAGACGATATGCCCGACCATGCGGAACCCTGCCGCCTTCCAGGCATCGGCGAACAGGTCGATACGGTTCCAGCCATAGAACGAAACGGCAAAGCCGCCCCATTTCAGGACACGGTGCATCTGATTGAAGGCGGGCCGGAGCCAGCGAGCATTGTCGTCATTGCGCACCTTCCGCCCGTCCCTGCCCTGATAGTTCACAAGGTAAGGCGGGTCGGTCAGGATGAAATCCACCGAATTACGAGGAAGTGCGCGCATCAATTGCACGCTGTCACCGTTCAGAATGGTATTGCGGAAATCGGTTGCCGTGTTGGTATTGCCGGTCATGGTCTTTCCCCTTTGTTCCGCGAGGAACAGCCCCCGCTGTTCCTCTGTCTCGCGGCGAGCAGCGGGGTAGCAACGGCAAGGGCGACCGATGGGGAGGGGTATCTCCTGATCTGCACGGAGCGTAGCGCAGGAAGATCGGGGACACCCCGTCGGGCGGCGTCAGCGTGCTGACGCGAACCCTTGCCGGCGCGAGGGCGGAGCCATTAGTATCCCGGTTTCACTGTGCTGGTAGGAGCGATACGGTATCAAGATATGTGAGTCTTCAGAACGGCAGTAATGGGGGGGGGGCAAAAAGAAAGTCCAGTTCCAAAGCAGAATTCAGAATACCGGACATTCACGCGAACTTAAAGCCGGCTTTCAATCACGCCAAGAATCGTAAAATATTTATGACGGCTAACATATTATTTTTTTATTATTTGTTATTATTTATAACTTCTACCGAGTCATCAACAAGATACGGGGGCTCGAATAGAAACCCCGAGCGTGCTTGGATCAAGCTGGATGCTGCATCGAGGCTCAGCGAGCAGACGTCTGCTAAGATGGACAGTTACCCTCGCCCCGCGAAACATTCATGTTGATAAATCTGTATTATTGCGTCCCAGTTTATACCCCCACAGATCAAGGAAAAACGATGAACTCTTTCCAGGTAGACCGAACTCAATTTCCTATTGGCCAAGGCGGCTTCCATGCAACTGTCGTACACCTTCCTTACAACAATCGTCGACTGAGCATGGTAATCGACTGCGGAGGTGCAGACGAGAGACATCGTAACCTACTTATCAATGGATTTGCCGAAAGTGGACGGCAGCACGACATTTTGGTAATTAGCCATTTCGATGAAGACCACATTAACGGCATCGATGATCTGCATGCAGCGGGCATTCAGTTCAACACCGTGTTCTTGCCGCATGTGAAGCTCCATAGCTACCTGCTGTGGATGACCTTGAAGCTAAGTGTCAGCGAGGGAGCCGCCAACGAATTGGCTCGCATTGTGCAGATAGCTGGGCGCCTTTACGATGGCGACTATTGGCCTGTTGTCCACGTCGGCCCGCAGAGTTCGATGCCAGGGGGCGTGCTAGAAGACGCTCCACCTGTGGATGAGAACCTAGCCGACATGTTGAGTGACGAGGCTTATAAGGCTGTCCAAAGAGCTCGGGACTTCCCTGGGCAGGTCTTTTCATGTTCGCAATCACTTAATTTGAAGGACATTGATTGGCTTTTCCGATTCTATTCACGTGAATGGGCTTTCCCAAGTGAGGTGAAGGCTATTTGGGATTTGTCATTTTTTGCGGAATTGAAGGCGGTAGTGGACCGCACGCAGCAGAAGTTGGACACTTCCGCATGGAACGATTTCGCCACCGATTTGGAATCAAAGTTGACGGCGAAAATCGCACCTGCTGATGCTGCACAAGTAATGTCGCTTATAAGCGTGAAGCCTCCCAAGAAAGACAAACGATTTGAGTCATTGGAAAAATTGAAGAATGAGATTAAAAATGCGAAGAATGGTGGACTCAGTTGCAAGTACGTTTTGAGCCAGCTGTACCTTCTCAGCAAAACGCTTAAAGATTACAATGATGCCTCGCTGTGCGTCTACTCTGGACCGGCACAACGTTGCACCGGAACACGACGCAAACAGTTCTCCCGCTCGGTCCAGCTAGGTCGCAGGGCCCTGCGGCCGGAGTCTCTGAACGGTGTACACACCCGAGAAATAGGCTGGATCGCCACGGGAGATTCCGACTTTTCTACTAGGGAAAAGCTACAAGAGTTTCTAAGGCACTACCACACCGAAATAGTTTTGACATCAATCTTCGTGCTTCCGCACCACGGTTCGCGTAATAGTTACGACGCAAACATGGATTGCTTGCGAGAATTGATCGCCAACCTTTCCGAAAGGCCGTTATTCATCGCGCCCGCAAGTCCGGAACACAAGAAATATCACCATCCTCATTGGCCGGTAGAGTCCACTTGTCGAAAGGCTGGTGACTTCTATATCGTTGATCAGGATCTCGCTTCATTCTATACAGAATCGGTCTATACTAAAGATAATCCGTCAAGAATTATTATTTGGGAATAGTAGTTGATTCCTGATCGCAACTTGAAACAAGCTGCTCACCGGTCAATAGGATGGTGAATATGGCGATATCCGAGTGACTGTCATGTCATTGACCACGCTGAGCAGCATGCCTCTGTAGAACTACCAATCAATGCGATACCTTATGCAATCCCAATAAGTCATGAGAGCCCATTTAGCATTTCCAATAACGATCGTTCGAAAACCACCGTTTATAGGCATTTTCTAACTATCCGCTATGTGGGAATCAAACTGCGCCGTCTCATGCCTGCGATAAGGACGACTGCAGCCTGTCTGCTGAATTCTTAAATCCAACAAATAGATTTTTGGAGAAAGTAGATAGTTCGCTTATCAATTGATCCACTCAGGAAATGACTTACCCATCAAAACTTGTTTAATTCGTTTTCGGAAGATTATAGTGGTTTATTATTACCTCACACACTTCCGCACCATGGCGCGAAATGAGGTCGAAATTATCCTCTGATATGCGAGTTAGATTAGTCGGGTAGTTCAGCGAAGATGCACATTGAATATCCGAAAGCCTACCCTTAATGGTATTAACATCTAGCCCGAGTTGCCGCATTGACGTACCCATTCGGAGCAATACCGCCTTTACCTCTCCACGAGCGATGGATCTGACCAACATCCGTGAGCGAAGTGCTCGTATCTGATCGCTAGCAATATCGAAAAGACGCGGGGAGTTCAGTTTTCCAAAGAAAGTTCCTAGTGCCGAAACAGGCTGCGGCGCATTCAAAGGACCAGAAGCATCACTACAAATGAGAAAATCGCAGCCTTCAAGGCCTATGCTGGGCTTGTAGAGGGCTTCCAAGCCCATATTTTCATATACTCCACCGTCCCACAGCCGAACGCGAGGATTTGGTAGGCAGACCTTCTCCAACGGCTCTTTCGTCGCCGGATCAGTTCTCCACCAACCGTACTCTGGTAAGTCGAGCCGGAGAGCACCGATCACGTATGGAACGGCTGCTGATGCCGCAATGGCCTTCGCCACTGGTATATCTGGAGTAAAGTGCCGTCCGAACTTCCAATCGCCCATCATTGTTTTCGAGAAACGCCAATTCTTACCTGTCTCATAACAGGTCGTGTTAATATGCCATTTTGGTACTTCGGGTAAATCCTTAACGGACCCCTTCACTCCCCATCGAGTTTCGAGAAGCCTTGCAAGGATCTCAGCTCTTCGGAACAATATCTGAAAGTTTTCTCGGATAACTCCGCGCCACCCCAAAGCTGCCAGACTAAACAAATCGCCTGCAGTAAGCTTATCACGAAGCGCTGGATATACCTCATCTAGGAATTGCATCGAGGTTGGCCACGTGGCATTTGCGTGAGAGAAAATGGCTCCTACGATTAGGCTACCGCCAGAAACTGTTGAAATTTGGGTCACTTCTTCTAGCCGGTCTTGTTGTGCTAGATGATAAAGGACACCGAGATGGAACACAGCCGCGCGCACTCCACCTCCTGATAGGGCCAATCCCAGTCTTTGCCCATCTAGAACATTATTCACCCGCCGATTTTCCTGTTCCGCGCACAAGAATCGACATATCGTTCTCTGCGAGAATCAATGACACAGCCGGCAGACCATCGAGTGACATCGCATTTTGTAATTGTTTGATTTGTGCAATATCTGTACTACTCGGATGCGAGGATCGGCCGACCGGGTGAGAGTGCCACTCACCGATATATCGGATCTGGTTTCCTGTTCGGACAGCCGCTGCCTCAATATCAGCTTTCAGTCGGAACACGCCACGTGTGAATGTTATCTGCGTACCGACGCTGTCGCTAGGGGGAGGTAAGGTGCCAACGACATCAATACGGCGAAGGTCGCAGTCGAACATACCCATTAGCACTCCACCAGTCTCCGATGGTAACGCTGTTGATCGACGTTGTTGAAGCTCTTTCTTCAACGAGGTGGATATAACGACCGTCCATCCCTCCACCTTCGTCGTAGTCGTGGTATCCGACACTACGGTCGTTCTAATTTCGTCTTCGGTCATTGTCCAAATTTTGACAGTTGCCTCAGGAGACCTAACACCGGATGCAATTCCATTGGCAATCAGTCCCGAAAGTATTTGGATTGACGCCATCGGGATCCGGTTCGTAAGCGCTCTACACGCTCCAGAATATTGCATCCTGTCGACCGGACCGAGATGATTGGCAAAGGACGGATTTTGGAGAATTTCTCGCAGGTATATGGCCTCAAGATCACGAAGCATCGAAGTACGCGCTTCATCCTCGATCATGAGAATTGCAGATTTTCCATTAGGCGTAAAAAATGCGCAAAGACGACGTGCTGTATTGGGTAAGTCGGAGGCCCAACGGGAGACGGGCACCGATGCAGAAGCGTCAAAGATGAGATCAGCATCATCGATCTGCTGATTCAGCGCAGTCCGATCTGTTGGTGTGAGAACATTGTCCACAATTATACGGGCATCAATATCTGCTCGCACTTCCGCGAGGTTACTTGACAACTCAATTGCCTTGCTTCTACCCACTGACTGGTTATTGAGCGTGTGTCTCACCACGTTGTGGGGAAGTAGCATATCATCATCTACGATCGTCCACTTGAAGAGACCCTGCCGAACAAGTGTTTCTGAAATTGCCGATCCGGCTGAGCCGGCCCCAATCATCAATATTCGACGTTCGTCCGCCTCTGGCTCTCCAGACAGATAAGCCGCGCCGGCGGCATCGAATTCTTTATGGACAAACGACATGGATACCGGAATGTCATTCACTCCGTCCATCGACAGATTAGCACCTATGCTGCCGACGAATTTAAATTCTTTCGCCTCACCAGAAGTATTCCGATGCAGCAAACCCATCTTTTCTCCAATATCACCCATACTCGACGACGTTACAAACGCGACAGTTTCAGTCGCTCCGATCCCATTAGTTGCTGGATCAATCTGCGGAACGGTCACTAGGAAGCAAATGATTGACTTCCTGTCTATGACACCTTGCCGCTCCCTTACCCAATTATTGATGCTTTCTTGAAGCGATTGGGAGAAATCGACACCTCCTTGCAGGAGGAAGTCGGATAATTGCCTAAGGTCACGCGGAGCACGCTTCATCCGCTTCATTTGTTGTGGCTGGACCGCGTAATGCAGGACTGTTAGTTCGACATCATTGCCTTTAACAGTGGACGGCCTTGATCCTCCAATAAAAATGTAACGGCAATCCTGATCAATGCTCCAGATAAACAGGCTATTATTCTGGCGGGCAGCCTCGCAGAAGTCATTTTTCAGGATGATCTGCGTCGAGTTTTCCGGCATAAAAAGCGGGTCAAAGGTCTGTCCAACTCCATGGAGTTCACCTTGGCAAGCTTTTTCAAACCATGCGCTCAGACGTCCCAGCAACTCTGCAGCAGTGTAGAAGCCTCGAACGTCCTGCCAAGGTCGATCATCGATACAAATACATGCGGGCAATCCCTCAGGCATTAAATTCTGATGCGGAGTATCAGGAAAATCTGGACGAGCGATTAGCACCGCGAACGGCATAGATTGGGAACGCGAGAAACATACCGTCAGAGATTCAACTGAGCGGATATCATAAACCGGTCGTTGGGGTCTCTCCACCACGAGATCGAAAGAAACAATATCTAACTCTTTGAACCGCCGACACTCACCAAGCGTGGTATAATCTTCTCCTGGTCCCACGATATAGTCGCAAAGCGCTTTCGCCAAAGGATTAGCGAGCTCCCGAACAGCTATGGTTTTCGACCCCTTTGGCTGCCAATACATGCCTTCATCCGTTCCTACCGGCTCTTGTCGGCGTCGATGCCGCAATACTGGTGGCTGTCGTTACAGATGCAAGCATGACAGCGACACCTTGTGCGGTAATCTTTAGATGTAGCGGTTTCGGTCGAAATTCGCTCGGTGTTTCCATAGTGACAAGGAACTTGCCATTCGAATCTTTGATAATCTTCCGGTAATAGTTTGCAGCCTGTCGATGTGGTGGCTGCTTATCCTTATCGGCTTCAGTCCCCTTCACCGGGATTGGCTTACTTGGCGAGACGATGATTTCATTCTGCCGAGCCAATTTTTCGAAAAGCCATTTAACATCCTCAACAGGCTCGGTAATGTCCTCGCCCTTCTCTGGTGACAAAGAAAGGTATGAGCAGTGGTGGAAAAGTTTCAGAACATCCCAATGAAGCCGGTCCTCATTACCATGTCTTCGGCTGGTACGCACGATCTGTGATAGGCATTCATGATCGATATCAGCACCGAGGAGGGCATATGATTCCTGACCTCCTTCGCGCAACGTCATTTGCACAACGATCGACCCTTGATTCCGATCGCTGAGGCCTTCATCTGTCCGCCATGCAAATGGACTGTGGACAAAAAATTCGACAGCCTCTTCGCCCCATTTATTAAATCCTGGAACTAATCCACCTGCATCAACAATGCAGTGTGCACGCGCCTCGAGTGTAAGACCGTTTTCTTCCAGGTAAGATCTGAGAGCTTCCGGACGGGAGAACACCTTTATTCCCTTACCTTGCTTCAGGCGGTGTCGTGCTTCCTGTCTGATTATACGCGCATCATTGTCGAGAGATTCCTCGGTCAGAACTCCGGCAGGAACCCAGAGTTCATCAATCTTAATACGATCAGATCCTTGATATTTTCCGGCATGTTCTAACCAAAAAAACTCACTGGCACGATGGACATGGTCCTTGTCAAGATGCGTAAAAGCCACGACGCGGAAAGACTCTTGACCGGCTTCGTCCAATGCTTCCCGAATAGCTGTCGGAAGATCAATTCGCTTGTCGGTCGAATCATTTTCGTTGCGCATATGCGCATAATCCATGAGGATTACATGATTATTTGCGAGCTGAATGAAAGTCGTGTCCGCATTTCCTGTTGGGAAGAACTTCATATGTGCCGTCATATACTGTAATCCTCGCCGCTGCTCTAAAAGAGCCCCCTATTACATTTCGTGCAGTAGAAATGGGCGTGGGCTTAAAGATATTCAAGTCGGATAATAATTTTTTATATATTTTTTCATACACGCAATTAATGGAACAATTTAATAAATAAATTATATACGACATAAGATGACGTGCCCCCCTTTTTGTATCCAGTCAAAAGGAGAGTTCCCGTTTTTTATGACTTGAGGATGATGGGATGACAAGTGTCTCGGAGGCATACCCCCGAGACACTTGTCTGGCGGCCTGATCCGGTGTCCTGCCATCCAGTTGGGAATGGGGACGTACCGTATTGTAGTCTTCCCGCCAGTCAGCCAGAATCTGGCGAGCCTGCGTCAGGGACGTGAACAGCGTTTCGTTGAGACATTCATCCCTCAACCGGCCATTGAAGCTTTCGACAAAGCCGTTCTGCTGCGGTTTCCCTGGGGCAATGTAGTGCCACTCGATCTGCATATCAGCGGCCCATTTCAGGATGGCATGGGATGTGAACTCCGTTCCGTTATCGCTGACAATCATGAGGGGTTTGCGATAGCATTCCACCAGGGTCGTCAATTCCCGCGTTACACGTCCCCCTGACAAGGACGTGTCCGCAACCAATGCCAGATTCCTGCCGCTGAAATCGTCGATAACAGCCAGAATGCGGAACCGGCGACCACAGATCAGGGCATCCGAGACAAAATCCAGGCTCCAGCGCTGCCCGGGTTCCTGAGGGATGGTCATGGGAGAGCGCGTCCCCAGTGCCCGCTTGCGGCCACCGCGATGGCGAACTTTCAGACCTTCCTCCTGGTAAAGGCGGAACAGCTTCTTCTTGTGATTGGGGCTAAAGCCTTCCCGCGCTAGAAGATAGCCTAGGCTCAGGACCCATTGATTTGATTGGGGAAACCTGATTCAGGCTCGGTGAGGAGACTGAAGATGAGTGACCTGTATTGGCTGACGGACGAACAAATGGAGCGTCTGCAGCCGTTCTTTCCTAAAAGCCACGGCAAACCTCGCGTTGATGACCGTCGTGTGCTGAGCGGCATTATTTTTGTGAACCGCAATGGTCTGCGCTGGCGTGATGAGCCCCGGGAATACGGTCCGCACAAAACGCTCTACAATCGCTGGAAGCGCTGGGGTGACATGGGCATTTTCATACGGATGATGGATGGCTTATCTGCTGCAAAGGCCGAGCCACAGACGATTATGATTGATGCGACCTATCTCAAAGCACATCGCACGGCTTCCAGCCTGCGGCTAAAAAAGGGGATCCAGGCCGCCTGATCGGTCGCACCAAAGGGGGCATGAACACCAAGCTGCATGCGGTCACCGATCAGAACGGACGACCGCTGAGCTTTTTCATGACTGCGGGGCAGATCAGCGATTACACCGGCGCTGCTGCCTTGCTGAACAGTCTTCCTGCCGCACAATGGATGCTGGGAGATCGCGGGTATGACGCCGACTGGTTCAGGGACGCCCTGGAAGAGAAAGGGATAAAACCCTGCATTCCAGGACGGAAATCCCGCGGAAAACCGGTCAAATACGATAAGAGAAAATATAAACGCCGCAACCGTATCGAGATCATGTTCGGAAGGCTCAAGGACTGGCGGCGGGTCGCAACACGCTATGACAGATGCCCCCACCGTCTTCTTCTCAGCCATCTGCCTCGCTGCAACCGTCATGTTCTGGTTATGAGTCCTGAGCCTAACCAACCCTCGTCGCTCCATTGGTCGCCTACACGACCCAACTCGGGCTTGCTCGCGGACTCAACAGCCCCCTGTGCAATGCCTACGGCTTTAATTTGTGTGTCGCAAAACGATAATATCAAATCGCCCGATTGCACTTCTGTCATCGTGTCATAAAAGTGGTTGCGACCGCCATCTTTCCGACGTTTAGGCGACCATGGGAATCCGCCTTCGATTTCCTGTTTGTAGGTTTGGTTCTGGTTAACCCACCAATATCGCATGTTCACTTTGTGCTTTCGTGTTGTGTGCCGAGTTGGCATGGACAGTTCCAACAATCGTGTATTCGCTAGCGTCCAGTTCCAAATCAGCAATGCGTCGCAGTGTATTCACCAGCTTTATCATTTACGCTTAAGCGGCGAGCCTTACTAATCATGTGTGCCTTGTCCATCGTACACGAGGTCCACGTCGATGATCCGGCGGAGCATCTGACGAATTGCATGACGACCCGATCCGCGCTGGAATCAGGCTATCGCTCTGAATTTGGACGATAAACAGGGTCTTCGTTTTAGGACACATATTTTTCACTGTGGCACTCCCAGGAGGCTGAAATGACCGGCACACTTGAAGCATGAGGACTAGGCGCATGGCCGGATGGCACTAAGGTCGATGCACTCAGTAAGTGTTTTTCCTGATCATCGAAAAGATATGAGCGCCGAAAGCATGTAACATGGAGAGTTCGGTTCAGCATCTCTCTTCTGAGCACCTGTGGCAGCAAACCCATTAAAATTAAAACCATGCCCCACCACGACATACAGCGCTCCCCGCCTACCCATTGATGTATATTCGTCCATCCCATTACTTACGCAAACACCGCCGATGACCGCATGGGATTATTTTATTCTTTCCCACGACGCATGACCCTGTCCAATGACTCCAGTATCGTCTGGAGAAACCGTCATGGACGCACGAGACAGGCAGGCGCGGATCGAGATCATTCTTCCCGACGGCGAGGCTGCCGCACCTTATGTGACGGACGCCACCGTGCTCCGCCTGGCGCGGCTCATCGGTCGCCAGATGGCTCGCGAGGATTATGAGCGTCAGAAGCGCCGCCAACGACGTCGTCCAACAGCGCCTGGCCGAAAAACGTGATGGCGACGCCAACGAATTGACTACCACCCAGCGGGTGGAGGCAAGGTAAGCTCTGACACCCTCTCTTTTTGGAAGATGATGCCCGGAGTCCTGCCATGGTCCGTGTCGCGCTCTATGCCCGCTATTCCTCTGACAATCAGCGGGCCGCCTCGATCGAAGATCAATTCCGTATCTGTCGCGATTACGCCAAACGCGAAAAATGGAAGGTCGCCAGCGCTTACAAGGACGCAGGCATCTCCGGATCCAGCATGATCCTGCGTCCCGGCATCCAGACCCTTTTGCAGGACGCGCAGCGTGGCGAATTCACTGTCGTGCTGGCCGAAGCGCTGGACCGCATCAGCCGCGATCAGGCAGACGTCGCCACCCTGTTCAAACATCTGAAGTTTGCAGGGGTCAAAATCGTTACCCTGGCCGAAGGCGAGATCAGCGAACTGCATGTCGGCCTCAAGGGCACGATGAACGCCCTGTTCCTCAAAGACCTCGCGGCCAAGACCCATCGCGGCCTGCGCGGCCGGGTTGAGGACGGAAAATCCGGTGGTGGCCTATGCTACGGCTACAAGGTCATCAAAAAGCTGGATACGCGTGGCGATCCGATCCGAGGCGACCGCGAGATTGACGCAAACGAGGCCAATATTATCCGGCGCATCTTCAGAGACTTCGCCGCTGGCGTCGGCCCGCGCGCGATCGCACGCGCACTCAATGATGAAGGTATTCCCGGTCCGAACGGCAAGCTGTGGATCGACACTACGATCCGGGGTCATGTCCAGCGCGGCACGGGTATCGTCAACAACGAACTCTATATCGGCCGCCTTGTCTGGAACCGGCTCCGTTATATCAAGGATCCTTCAACCGGTAAGCGGGTGTCTCGGCTGAACCCTGAATCTGAATGGATCATCACCGAGGTGCCCGAACTGCGTATTGTCGACGACGTACTTTGGCAGGCAGTCCGCGACCGTCAGGCGAAGATCGCTGCGCAATATGTCAACGTCATCGCGGCCGTCCGGACATCGGCCGCAAACAGGATGAACGGCATGCGCCGCCCCAAATCCCTGTTCTCGGGGATGATTTTTTGTGGCGTCTGCGGCGGCAGCTACTCGCTCCGCGAGAAGGACCGCTACGCCTGCTCGAACCGGATCGCTAACCGTTCCTGCCATAACAAGGCGACGATCCTGCGCTCCGACCTTGAAGAGCGCGTGCTGGCCGGTCTCAAGCACAAACTGATGACACCCGAAGCCGCCGCGGCAGCCATGAAAGCCTATACGGAAGAGACCAATCGGCTGAGCCATGAGCGACGCGCCAACGGTGCCGGCTGGAAGGCGGAGCTGGCGAAAGTCGAAAAGGGTATCGCTGGCATCATGACCGCGATCGAAAACGGGATGTTTGACCTTCATATGAAGGCACGCATGCAGGAGCTTCGCGACCGCGAGGTTGATCTGAACGCACTGCTCTCCTCCGAACTGGAGGATACGCTCGACATTCACCCGAATGTCGCGGCGATGTTCAAGAAGAAAGTGGAGCGTCTGACCGAGAGTCTGAACCAGCCAGAGGACCGGGCCGAGGCGTCCGAAGCTGTCCGCGCGCTGGTCGAGAAGATCGTTCTCACCCCTGGCGACAAGCGCGGCGAGATCTTCGCAACGCTGTATGGCGAGCTTGGCACGCTACTGAGATTCGTGAACCAGAAGGACACGAAATCGGGCAAGTCCCTGAAAGGACTTGCGAAAACATCAATGTGGGAATCGGTGGTTGCGGGGACAGGATTTGAACCTGTGACCTTCAGGTTATGAGCCTGACGAGCTACCGGGCTGCTCCACCCCGCGATTGTGTGTGTTTTTGAGTGGATCTGAAGACCTGGCGGCGACCTACTTTCCCGTGGCTTAAGC
>JAAYUA010000141.1 GCA_012517935.1 Acetobacter sp.
CCATGAAAATGCGCTGCTGCGACAACGGCCTTCAGTCTGATCATTACCGGACTGATCCGTTGCGAACGATCTTCCGGACCCGAAATAGAGGCGCTTCCGCCGTGATCTGAATCGTCCACAGAGTACCCTTATTATTCTGGCCATACCGGATCAGTCAGTCACATATGGGTATCTTCAACCACCCCACCAAACACTCCGTTCCGGCTTTCCGGAGCGTTCGACACGAACCACAGTTGCATCCCTCGCCACGTTATGCCTCAAACGCTTTGAAATATCGCCGGGCACCTACTGTCCCGCAATATCGGAGAAACAGCATGAGCGCAAAAAAACTTCTTGTCCTTCCCGGAGATGGCATTGGCCCTGAAGTCATGCGTCAGGTCGTTCGCATCATGACATGGCTTGATCGGCGCCGTAACATTCGATTTGAAATCACTGAAGATCTGGTCGGCGGGGCATCGCTCACAGTCCACAACACGCCCATCCGTGACGAAGTCATCACACGCGCCCGCGAATCCGACGCCGTCCTCTTCGGCTCCGTTGGCGACCCGAAATGGAATCATATCGGCTTCGACAAGCGCCCCGAACTCGCCATTCTGCGTCTGCGTCAGGATCTGGGCCTGTTCGCCAACCTCAGACCCGCAAAAGTATTCGACGCCCTGGTCGACGCCAGCACATTAAAACCGGATGTCGTCCGCGGCCTCGATATCATGATTGTTCGTGAAAGCGTTGGCGGGATCTATTTCGGCGCCCCCAGAGGGATCGAAACCCTTCCCGACGGCACAAAGCGCGGCATCAACACCGAAGTCTATACCACTGCCGAAATTGAACGCGTCGCACGCACCGCATTTGAACTAGCGCGCAAGCGCAACAATACGGTGTGCTCGGTCGAAAAATGCAACGTCATGGAAAGCGGCCTGCTGTGGAAGGAAGTCATCACCGCCCTTCATGCCAGCGACTATTCCGACGTCACGCTGACCCATATGCTGGCTGATAATTGCGCCATGCAACTTGTCCGCGCACCCCGCCAGTTCGATGTTATCGTCACAGGCAACCTGTTCGGAGATATTCTGTCAGATCTGGCCTCCATGCTGACTGGCAGCCTCGGCATGTTACCCTCCGCCACACTGGGCAGCCGCAACGAAGCCGGCCATATGCCCGCGCTTTACGAGCCCATCCATGGCAGTGCGCCGGACATCGCCGGTCAGGATATCGCCAATCCGATCGCCCAGATCCTCTCCTTCGCCATGCTGTTGCGTTATTCATTCAACATGCAGGCCGAAGCGGATATGATTGAAACCGCTACATCTGCTGTCCTCGCAAGCGGATTACGCACTGCTGATATCATGAGCCCCGGTATGGCTCGCGTTGGCACATCTGTGATGGGCGAAGCGATCGTTCGCGAACTCGACAAACTTCAGGGCTGATCCTGTTTTCCGCGTCGAATAACCATTGACGCGGAAAAACCACCACGACATCCGCAGAATAGCCAGAAAAACCCTGTCTGCAAAAAACATTCAGATATTTAGGGAAATATGGCGCACCCGAAAGGACTCGAACCTCTAACCCCCAGATTCGTAGTCTGGTGCTCTATCCAATTGAGCTACGGGTGCGTCGTGGAGCGCTGTTTAGCGGCATGCCGTCGAACTGACAAGCCCTTCTAAACAGTAAATTCACGTCTCCTGACCAAACTCATCACGGAACAGGAAGAGCATGGAGGTATGCACATCGCCTGGATGAATGAGATACACTCACATGGCTGATTATATTAATTTTATGGAAATATGGCGCACCCGAAAGGACTCGAACCTCTAACCCCCAGATTCGTAGTCTGGTGCTCTATCCAATTGAGCTACGGGTGCGTCGTGGGGCGCTGTTTAGCGGCGTGTCATCGAACTGACAAGCCCCTTTTTTCATTTCATCAGAACTCTTCGAAAAACCACCAATGCTCTTCCCCTCACCCTGCATCTCCACGTCGCAACTCGATATGTGCCCGACATGCAGGCGTGCCATAAACACCCACGATTCTGCCTGCTCCCTCCGGGTGACCCTCAAAAACCATTGGCAACGGATGCTGCTTCGCATCATTCAAAATAAGCTGGGCATGCAGTCTGGACATATGCTCCGACGGTTTTCCCTGAAGCACCAGAGCCCCACCACCCGGCGCAAAACTGACCGCATCCGGCGTAATACTGAGAATGGAATCATTCTGATCCGGACATCTTCCCTGCTCCGCAACAAGACGCCCTACCCAATTTCCGCTCAGATCCAGTGCATGGCCGGTTCCCACCGTTGCAAACCATCCCAGGAAAACGAGAATCACGAGCTTTCCCATACAACCGCCCCTCCACTGTCGACACATTATCGAACATCTTTCCTCACCCGAATCGGCTAAAGACATGACGTCGAGCAACATCCGTCCTATAGGCGGGCAATCAATGATGCACACGCCGACCGGGAACGTCTCCATGACAAACAGCGACACCCTGCACTCCGAACGGATCCTTATCCTCGATTTCGGTTCTCAGGTCACACAACTCATCGCCCGCCGCGTGCGTGAAAGCGGTGTTTACTGCGAAATCTGGCCCTTCACGGCCACTGCGGATCGTATTCGCGACTATGCCCCCCGTGGCATCATCCTGTCCGGCAGCCCGGCTTCCGTTCACGATGAAGGCGCACCACGCATCCCTGATATTGTCTTCGAACTGAATATCCCCGTTCTTGGCATCTGCTACGGCCAGCAAGCCATCTGCAATCAGCTTGGCGGACGGGTCGAAGGATCAGATCACCGCGAATTCGGACGTGCCTTCGTCGACATCACCGAAGACTGCTCCCTCTTCCGTGGCACATGGTCACGCGGCGGGCGTGAGCAGGTGTGGATGAGCCACGGTGATCGCGTCACGCAGATTCCACCGGGTTTCCGCGTCGTTGCAACTTCGGAAGGCGCGCCGTTTGCGGTCATCGCCGACGAAGGTCGCCGCATCTATGGCATGCAGTTCCATCCGGAAGTCGTGCACACGCCACATGGCGCCGCCCTGCTTCGCAATTTCACGCATGACGTCGTCGGTTGTTCAGGCGGCTGGACAATGGCCGGCTTCCGTCAGGCCGAAATCGAAAAAATCCGCAAACAGGTTGGGAACAAAAAAGTCATCTGCGGCCTGTCGGGCGGGGTTGATTCTTCCGTCGCCGCTGTCCTGATCCACGAAGCAATCGGCGAGCAGCTGACCTGTATCTTCGTAGATCATGGCATGATGCGCGCGGGTGAAGCTGAAGAAGTCGTCTCCACTTTCAGAGGACGATTCAACATCACTCTCGTCCACCGCGATGCTTCAGACCTATTCCTGGCAGAACTCGACGGCGTGACCGATCCGGAAATCAAGCGGAAAACCATTGGCCGTCTGTTCGTTGAAGTTTTCGAGCAGGAAGCCGCAAAAATCGGCGGCGCAGATTTCCTCGCGCAGGGTACGCTCTATCCCGACGTCATCGAAAGCGTCAGCTTCACGGGCGGACCATCTGTCACCATCAAGTCTCACCATAATGTCGGCGGCCTGCCGGAACGTATGAACATGGGACTGGTCGAACCCCTCCGCGAACTGTTCAAGGATGAAGTCCGCGATCTCGGACGTGAACTGAACATTCCGGAATCCATCGTTGGCCGCCATCCCTTTCCGGGACCTGGGCTTGCCATTCGTATTCCCGGCAATATCACCCGCGAAAAGCTTGATCTGCTCCGCAAGGTCGATAGCATTTATCTGGAAGAAATCCGCACCGCTGGCCTTTATGACGCGATCTGGCAGGCTTTCGCCGTCCTTCTGCCAGTCCGCACTGTTGGCGTCATGGGCGATGGCCGCACCTATGATCAGGCCTGCGCTCTCCGTGCCGTAACAAGCACCGACGGAATGACGGCTGATGTCTATCCGTTCGACATGGGCTTCCTGAATCGCGTGGCTGGCCGGATTGTCAACGAAGTCCGTGGCGTCAACCGCGTGACATATGACATCACATCCAAGCCTCCGGGCACCATCGAGTGGGAATGAACCCGCGTCTGACATAGGGTGCATCACCCGGCATGAAATTACTTTAAGGCCCGTAGAAATGCGGGCTTTTTTGTTTTTAGTTAGAGTATGTTTCAGACAACATCACAGGCAGTCATTTTTTTACATAATGCGTGATACTGACAGTATGCTATCGTCGCTCGAGCCACTCTGACAAAAGATGCCTACGCACGAGATATGATGTTCCAAGTTTATCGGTAGACTATCAAATAGAGACAAAAGACTGAACTGGTTCACCCAAACCAGTAGAGCAAAATGCTTATCCAAGGAGAGGATTTTCATGCCTCGATATTTAACGCTACGACACGGGCTGTAATACTTTGTACCGCCGCAGGACCACGTCGATCATATTTGTTGATGGACGAAGTGCACGATACCCACATGGATTATATCTGGGAGACCGAAACCAGAATCTGCACACCCCCTGCCAATTTCATATATGCAATTGAAATATCCAACCCTGAAAAAACAGCCCAGGATTTGCTACACATCCTATACACTCAAGAAAAATTACTTATAAACAAAGAAGTTTTCTTTTCTATCCATCAAACGCCAGAAATCTATCTATTAGAAACCAAAACTACGAAACCAATTATTCTGCATCGGCCCAGCGAACAGATGTTTGCACGCCATCCCTTGAAATATGATGTTGAGATCATCGCAATCAAAATTGGCTTCTATATTTTTCTCGTTACCGCACATGATGAGGCTCTCTTGCTGACAATTACTCAGCCAGATGAAGCCTCACTCGTAATTGCTTACACGCTTGAACAGTCCGGAGAAGCCATAGCTCTGCGCAATTTACGAACGAAATTATGACTGAAAGCACCTCCTTCTGAAACCGGCCTGAGGCTCCATGGAGATGGGCAAAATATTCAGGAATGGGAATTGTACAGACTCGTCCCACACAAAAAACCAGATTGCTCAGGGCGATTGGCAGAAATTCTTGCCGGACTTTCCAGACTGGCATTGACGGGAGATGTGTCTGACATCTCCCACGATTATCCCATTCTGGCCCCGGCACTTCAGGAATTTATGCCCTCTCCCCGAACATAACCAAAAAAGCCACGTTTATCCGAGCAATCATAAAAACGCGTGGACTTTATTCATGATGATCAATCTGCTGCACGACGAAACCGGATGATGCTCCTCGATAACTCATCAGGAGACCAGTTTGGCATCATTCGCCACGGTGTCACGACATTTGCATGATCTCCGTCGATCGTCACCGTCCGCCTCTGCTCAGTCCCGACCCATTCCGGAGCCCAGGCTGTTTTCACCTCTGTAATCCACTGATTGCCCTCAACACTATAACGTCCAATGTAAGCAACCAGTGTCTTCATCAGACCGACACGATCCGTATCTTCCTCTGCAGGCAAACGTCCCGTGCCTTCAAGATTGAAGGCTACCCAACCGGTATCGGTGAAAATGACATATCCACGCGGATTATCCCCCATGGCTTCTATGAATTTACCTGTGCCTTTTTCTTCAACCCGATACGAAACCAGTTCCCATGTGCCAATCAGTTTCTGCCGGAGATCTTCCCCTTCCAACATGGCGCCCTGCTGAAGCACACTCATTTTTCACTCCACTTTCCAGAATTCAGTAAAGTCTCATGAGAAAATCCATTATATTTCATAACAGATTTCACATTCATTACTAAAAAAATACTTGAGACAATCTTGCTGGTGGACTTATGCCCTGAAATTCCGCCCCTCAGTAGCACCTTATCCGGAAAAGTAATATTGCGATAAACGCAACAATATCTATGCTAGGAATCAACCTGCAACAAATGGTCCGGACATGGCACACGACGAAACAGGCGATCTGCGATTCTTCACAGTTCTGGTCAACGCCGGAAATCTCACAGCTACGGCACGCAGTCTGGGCACCTCCCCGACTGCGGTTTCACGACGTCTGGCACGTCTTGAAGAACGCCTGGGCTGCACTCTGGTCATCCGCAACACGCGCCATTTCCGCCTCAGTGAAACCGGAAAACTCCTGCACAAGCGTGCACTCCAGATTGTCTCCGATATCGACAGACTGGAAGAAGATATCGCCGAATCGGTCAATATCCCTCAAGGAAGCCTCAGCATAGGTGCCCCAGTCGAAATCGGACGCCGCCAGATTGCACCCTTCATCGAGCAGTTCAGCAGGACACATGAAAAAATCAAGGTCAGCCTGACCCTTGCGGCCGAAGGGCTTCATGATTCAACCGATTATCTGGACATCACCCTGCGTCTTGGAATGCCGGACACACCCGGTGCCGTGGTCACACGACTTGCATCCACAACCCGCGTGCTTTGCGCCTCTCCCGCCTATATCGAACGCCACTCAATGCCACGCCACCCGCGTGAGCTTGTAAGGCATGACTGCCTCTGCCTCCGTCGACATAAAACCATGACGTTGCTGAACAAATGGATCATTGGTGATGACACTGAAACCGATATCATCACCGTCGAACCCCGTCTTTCGACCACCAGCGCAGAAATCATTCACGACTGGGTTCTGTCAGGTCAGGGCATTGCCTACAAGCTTCTCTGCGATGTCCAAAAAGACCTGAAAATAGGAAAACTCATCAGAATCTTTCCCCATCTTCGGGGAGAACCGATTGATCTCTACGCCGTCATGCCTTCACGCCAGCACTCACGCGCCAGCGTCAAGGCGTTCATCAAAGACCTGAAAAAATATATTAAAGAAAACGGATTTTTCGAAGGAACTTAAAAATAGGCAACGGCACCGACCATTCCCTATTTCAGCCACCGTGAGTTGCCTTGACCTGCGCATAAGCCCAGTCAAGCCACGGCAACAACGCCTCGATATCAGCAACCTCCACAGTTGCTCCAGCCCATATCCGCAGTCCCGCAGGTGCATCGCGATAGCTGGCGATATCAAAGGCCGCACCTTCCTTCGCAAGCAGTTTGGCAATCTGGCCTGCCGCCTTTAACTGCCCTTCACGATCAAGAGCAACAAACCACGGTGCCACGATCCTGAAACAGACAGATGTCGAAGAACGCTGCGCCGGATCAACAGCCAGAAAACGCGCCCAGTCCGACTGGTTTTCCCAGGTCGAGAGCACGGCCATATTCGCCTGGCAACGTGCTTTCAACCCCCGCAAACCACCGACGTCTTCTGCCCATTTCAGACTGTCAATCGCGTCTTCAACGCACAACATCGACGGCGTGTTGATCGTATCTCCCCGGAAAATTCCTTCGATCAACTTACCACCAGACGTCAGGCGGAAAATCTTTGGAAGAGGCCGCGGAGATGGCTCACTTTCCAGACGCGCAACTGCACGCGGTGACAAAGCCAGCATTCCATGCGCAGCTTCTCCACCCAAAGCCTTCTGCCATGACCATGTCACAACATCCAGACGATCCCACGGCAGATCCATAGCAAACGCCGCTGACGTCGCATCACAAATCACCAAACCTTCATGGACCGCAGGAATAGCTTCAGCACCTGGCAGACAAACACCGGACGTCGTTCCGTTCCATGCCAGAACAACATCATGTGACCAATCGACCTGCTCCATATCGGGCAGATTGCCATAATCCGCTTTCAGGACCCGGGCATCCAGACCAAGCTGCCCCGTAATATCCTTTGCCCATGTGTCCGAAAAACTTTCGAACGAAAGAACATCGACCGGGCGGCTTCCCAAAAGCGACCACATGACCATTTCCATCGCGCCGGTATCAGACGCCGGCACTATCCCCAAACGCCAGTCTTCCGGCATTCCCAAAATGGCTTTCGAACGATCGATCACTTCCGCCAGACGGTCACGCCCTTCCGGGGCACGATGCGAACGTCCCAGCAACGCACCGGATAGAGCTTCCAGAGACCATCCTGGACGCTTCACACATGGACCGGATGAAAAATAGGGGCGAACGGGACGAGCCTGAGGGCGAAGATCGGCATCCGCCGGAGTTACTGAAAGGTCTGACATCAGCCTGTGATATTTCCGCCCGAAGCGGTCTCATATTCCGGTCGAAATCTTTTCCGGAGAAACCACTAGTTAGAAACAGGAATCCGGAACCCTGTCGGTCCGGAAACTGGGAACAGACAAGGCTCCGGATTCTTCGGATCTGGTACGAGAGAGGGGATTCGAACCCCTACGCCTTGCGGCGGTCGATTTTGAGTCGACTACGTCTACCGTTCCGTCACTCTCGCCCGGAGCCCTTCCTATCAGGAAAGTCAGAATAGGAAAAGTGTCGGGAATGAAGAACCAGCGGTTAAAGCACTGATGCCAGATTTGCTCC
>JAAYUA010000142.1 GCA_012517935.1 Acetobacter sp.
TGCAGGTTGTTGGTCACGCCGGTGGTGCCAACACGCACAATCGAGCCGGTGAGGTTGGAAAAGTTCATCCGGAAGGTGGGCGACTTCATGAACGAGAACGGCTTGAAGTGGTAGCCGATCGCAAGCGTGTCGGTCACGAAGCCGGGCATGCGCTGGTCGTCAACCAGGGTGACAGATTGCGGGCCAGTATAATGCAGCGCGAAGTTTCCGAAGAAGCCCGCACTGTTGTAACTCACCCCGAAATTGGCCATGACGCGCGGTGTCAGAATTGCCTGCTTACCCTTGGTCGGCAGGTAGGTCGAGCCGTAGGGGATGTTGGAATCCTGAGTGCCGTGCAGATACTCGAAGGAGGCGAACGGGCTGAAATGATGATAGTCGCGTCCGGCCACCATGACGTCGAAACCGCGCACGGTCATGTTGCCAGCATTCGACACGGCATAGGCGGTGTTGGGCAGATAGGTTGTCATCAGGCGATTGGTCACGTTGGAGTTGAATGCTGAAAAATCAAGCATCATCCAGCTGTTATGGTAACGGTAGCCGATCTGTTCGGTGATCGAATACTGGTTCTTGGGCAGCGAGGTGGAGGCCGAGAGCTGCGAGGGCTGGGCCTGGCGGAAATCGCCTTCCGCGTTGATGTAAAGCTGATGATGCTCGTTGAACTCGTAAGAGATCGAGAGATGCGGCAGGGGCGCTGTGGAATTGGCGCCGAAGCTGTAGGCCGAGATTCCGCTCGAGCCCACGGCCTGTCCGTGGTCCCAGTAATTCGACATCACATATTTGAAACCGGCGCTGATGAGCAGGCGATCGTGGAAGTATTTCGCGGTGTCGGAGATGAAGAACGAGTTCAACTCGTAGCCGGCGTTGTAGCGCGAAGTCAGCTGCTGGCCGTCTGATGTATAAAGCTTGTAGTCATTGGCCGAGAGTTTCGGGTTCCGGCCACTTTCCATCGTCAGCATGTAGGGTGACTTGAAGGCGATGGCGTTGTTTTCATACCAGTAGCCGAAGGTGACGTGGTTGTGCCGGTCGACATCGTAGCCAAGCTTGCTGGTAAAGCCGACCTGTGGGGACCATCCCTGCCCCCAGTAGGTGCTGAGCTGTGCATTCTGATTGGCCTGCGCGCCTGAACCAGTGGTACAGCCCGAGGCGCAGGCTCCCAGCTCCGCCACCGTGCCGCCACCGGAGCCGTCAAAGCCAAACCCTGTTGACAGGTACGGTGTCACGTCCAGGGTCAGGCGCTTGGTCAGGACGATATGGGCCTGGGTGCTGACAAAGAACTGGTTCCAGGAATCGATGTTGCTCTTCCAGTAGTTCGCAGCATTGGCGGATTTCGGGTTCCAGATATTGGTCCGGTTCCAGCCCTCTCCGGTTTTCTTATACTGGAAAAACTGTTCTGCAGTCGGGTAGTTGTCGATCGTGAACATAGAGTTGTGCCACGATCCGAACAACCGGATGAAGGATCCGTTCTCGAAATCCTTCAGCACGCCGACATCCATATGGAGGCGCTCGTTGATGCCGGCACCCATCCACTGGCGGGCATGGGCGTGCGAGCCGGAAATATACATCCGGATACCGCTGTTGCCGATATAGCCGGACTCAAGCCGCAGGAACTCGCGGGACATGTTGTTGGTGCCGTAGGAGAAATCCATGGCGCCACCGGCTTTCTTGTCGGGCGTCCTGGTTTTCTCGTCCAGGGTGCCGGCGGCAGCACGGGTGGCGGGGGCGTCGATCGGCGAGCTGCCGGGCATGAGCTGGACGCTCTCGATGTTTTCCGGGTCGATATTCTGCTGCAGATAGGCGGCGTTGGACGAGGGCGCCCCGTCGAGCATCAGGGCCATGTCCTGATCGGTGAAGCCCCGCATGAAGATCGAGCCGCCCTTGAAACCGGTCGTGTCTGGCATGGCGATGCTGACGCTGGGCATGTTGGAGACCAGATCAAGGCCGGTCGAATTGGGGCTGCGCATGGCAATCAGCTGGCGGCCCACAGTCTGAACAGAGAAAGGTGCCGTCTCCAGCCGCATCATGCCACCGCCACCGTCACGAGCATGGCGAGACACATTGACCGCAACTTCCTCAGCGTCCCTCGCCTCAAGAGACCTCGGCCGGGGGCGCGAAGAAGCCGAACGCAACGTCGAATGAGCAGGGGATTTGGCCTTCGCTCCACCATACATTGTGGAATGACGGGTGGATGCTGCATGCGGAGCTGCATATCCGACGCCACCTGACAGCACTGTCGAGGCCATCATTGTTCCCAGCACAAGGGGAGAAAACTGTATTTTCATAGAGATTTATGCTCCCAGGCCTTCCGGCATTCTGAACGAGACCACGTAATATCACATTTGTTTTGATATCAATATATTTGTTATGACGTAACGTGGAAAGTAACGATTTCTGCTACATTGTTCTTGCGGGCATTATATGCCCGGCGAGTTTGACAGGCAGGATTTCGATGTATGGTATGAACGAGAAAACCATAGAAGAGGACTTTTGTTTCCTGATCCAAGTCTCATTTCCTCAACAACGCAGTATAGCACATTGTGTGTGCCGACTTCGTGGATGTCGGAAATCCTGCAACTGAACGCTGCAAGGCAACCACTGACGGCTCGGCAACCGTTGGACATCTCCTCCCAGGACACTCCGGCGAAGCGCTCCTCTCGGGACAGTTTTCCGCTCGAAAAACGATTGGCGAGATGTTCCTGCTGATCTGTCAGGAGGCTGATCGCCAGCTGGCGATTGTGGGTAAACTCCGCACACGAACTCACGGCTCTGTTGATGCAAACGAGAAGAGTGGGAGGTGTGTCTGTCACGCTGCTGACACTGGATGCTGTAAATCCCGAGTGACCATTGCGGCCAAAAGTTGTGACGACACTGATACCCGACGCCAGACAGGCCATTCCATTTCTGAACAGTGCCGGAGAGACGCCATCTGCCTGCTGGGCAGATTCTGCCCGAACGGGCGCGACAACAGATGCTTTAGACATCACACACAATCCAGACCGAGATGATCCCGCAATGTCACGCCGCTATATTCCTTGCGGAAAATTCCCTTTTCCTGCAGGCGGGGAACAACTCCTTCGACGAACGACTTCAGCCCTCCGGTGAGGTAAGGAGGCATGATGTTGAAACCGTCAGCCGCACGTGTCTCGAACCACTCCACAAGCGTGTTGGTCACGGTTTCCTCCGATCCGCACAGGACCCA
>JAAYUA010000143.1 GCA_012517935.1 Acetobacter sp.
ACTTTCAGGCCAAGTTCATATTGATCGCTTCGGATCGGACCAAAGACTTCCATGTAATTGACGTTGGTCGTTCCTCCCTGTCCTCCCGCTTGCATTGCCTGAACCCAGCTGAAATAAGCATTTATCCAAGATCTTAATTTATAACTTAACGAGATGACTGGCGTTACAGGATTGTTGCGATGTGCGGCGGTACGTGCACCTGTTTTCGCATAATCGTTCTCCATATAATTCGTATATCGCGCACCTGCCATCAGTGACCATTTACGCCAAGTGATTGTATCGCCCCAAAAAGGAGCGACCTGCTGATAATCAATGTAACGATACATTTTAGGGTTATACGATGTCGCACTTGTAAGAGTTGGCCTATTTACATTTATATTTCCATATTCTGCTACACCGGCTCCGGAATTGGCATCTGCATCAAACATTTGGCGTAGCCAGGTCACTCCAATAATCACATCATGGTTCAAGGGACCCGTTTTAAATTTGCCTTCAGACGTAAAATCAACTTGGTGATAGGTAAGTACTCGCGTCATTTCGTAAGGCTGATTGTAATAGTCTCCTTCAGGACTCGTAAATGTGACGCGATTGGAGGGAAATCTTTCGTCTAGATGTGTATAGCCGTAAGTCAGATTGGCGTTCCAATTTTGCGCGAAAGCCCAATCAAAGCCGGTACTAAATCGTTTAAGGTCGTTTGTTTTCCATGAATCTCGTGCTCCAAACGCTGTTCGTCCACTTACTGTGTGAATTGAAGTAACGCCGTCAGCCGATGAAACACCATTCACAAGACCTTTTTGAAGTGTGTTCAAGTAGAAACTATTAAAATACCAGTGTAATTTTTCTGTTATTTTTATATTTGTCGTGAACGACATCGACAGGTTGCGAACAAAGCCTTTATTATATTGTTTGCCTACCTCGCTGGCGAATGTCAGGCGCGTCTGGATACGGTGTTCGTCATCCAGAGAGCCGCCAACATCGAGCATCTGGCGAAAGACCGCATCCGAACGATACCCTGCTTCTATAGCAAGTTTTCTGTTCTCGACTGGGGCTTTAAGGCGATAATCAAGTACACCTCCTGGAGATCCGAAGCCATACATGAACGCAGAGGCTCCTTTGTATACCTGGATTGTATCGAAATTAGCGACCGGCACATCAATATACCAGTAAGGGATAGCCATTCCGTCTATTTTATAGCCATTCGTCCAGTCAAGATTAAGGCCACGCACGCGGACACTTGATCCCGACGCCGTTGCCGCTCCATTAGAGTTGGCTTGCACACCTGGTTCATAGCGCATCACGTCGTTGATGTCCTGAGCCTGCATCGCCTCTATACGCGCTGCGGAAATCGAACTTACAGAAAAAGGAGTGTCAAATTCAGAGCGATTTCCCAATGCCCCAAGAGGCACGTGTCGGGTCAAATGTGGAGCGTTACGTCTTATACGGACGGCAATGGTTTCATTTTTACCTTGCGCCTGCGGGGGACTTTTCTTCTGTATTTTGTGCGCATTAGGCGTAATATTTGCTGCGGTCTGTGCTGCTAACTCTCTATGTTGGCTGGCCCCGTACGCTACTGAAAAATCTGCGAAAGACGAAATTAAAAGAACACGAAATCCAACGCGAAACATGCGGGGAACCTTTGATAAAATATTACATATATGCAATGTATATTCATAAGGCTAAAAATGATTTTCCAATTTCATTGGAAAATTCTGCGTTAAAACAATAGATATTTATATTTTAATAAATATCTATTGTAGAGATTCGCGGAAATGTTCAGCCTATGTCTGGCTACCTTGTAGCCTGAAAATACATCGCGCTATTCTTACAGTGAGTGTAACAGGCGGAGAGCTTTGGGCCTTCCTGACCTTGTTGCTGTCTGATTAAACAGCAACAGGCTATTTTTTACACGGCATGTTTCGCTGTAATGGAATCGAATTTCGCAACAAGTTCGCGTGTCAAAGGAATTAATTGTTCACCATATAGACGAGCATCTTCCAGAGGCTCAAAACCTCGAATCAGAAAGTTTTCTATTCCCAGTTTATAATACTCCAGAAGGCTATCTGCGACCTGTTCGGCAGTGCCGACAAGACCAGTGGAGTTTCCAGCTGCGCCAGTCAGGCTAGCGACTCCGGTCCAGAGTCGTGTGTCTTGTCTGTTCCGGGATGCCGTTTCAAGGAGACGCCTTGATCCGTCATTCGGCGGACGATGGTCGGTCACGGGAAGTCCTGCCTTCTCGCGCTGACTGCGAACGATATCCTCGATTTCGTGGGCTTTCTTCCACGCAGCTTCTTCCGTATCCGCTATAACTGGACGCAACGACAGTGAGAACCCGATTTTGCGGCCATAGCGCGCAGCCGAGGCCCGGACTCTGGATATAACCTCCCGTGTTGCTTCAAGTGTCTCACCCCATGTCGCGTAAACATCCGCATGCCTTCCAGCGACATCAATAGCTTCTGGCGAAGTTCCGCCGAAGAATACGGGAAGGTTTCTCGGGTGAACAGAACTTAGAGCCTGTCGGATGTGGTAAAATTTTCCATCATGATCAAATGGCGCTGATGCAGTCCATTCCTGCCTGAGAATGCCAAGATATTCGTCGCTACGTGCATATCTCTGTGATTTTGTAGTTCCAGTATCTCCATCTTTTGCCATTTCTTCATCAGCACCTCCGGTGATGATATGCACCGCGACGCGTCCATCAGAAAGCTGATCCAAGGTTGCGAGCTGTCGCGCAGCCAATGTTGGCTGTGTGAAACCAGGTCGATGCGCAACAAGGAAACCAAGTCGTGTAGTTAATGCGGCGCCATAGGCGGCGACAATCTGACTTTCTGGAGAACCCGAACCAAAAGGTATTAATATACGATCGAAGTCACCGTCCTCCTGTACGCGAAGGGCGGACCGGACATAATCGGGATCAAGGCTCCGACTTCTCACGGCATCATGTATTTCCGAATTATTGTTGAAGCCGATATAACCGATGAAATTAACAGGCATGATATGGAATCCTCTATGATCTTGACTGGAAGGTTATTCTTTTTCCAGGTAGTGGGTCACGCGAGAAAGTCTCAAGCGTGAATTAAGTTTGTCACAAGATGCAATGGGCACGTGATATTTGCAGGGTTTCATAGATAACGGATATTTAAGAATTTTTTTATGATATGTTCTGCACTTTTTCTTTACCCATGATGTAAATATGCTCCGAAAGAATACCCTGCCTGCTGGGCACAAGCTGGACGGTCAATTTTTGAAGTCAGAAGGTGTTCTGATCCTAAAAAACATCTTTCAACAACATGGTAGACCTGATGCGGATGAACTGTCTTCTGAAAAATATATTGTTATCAGATTTATCTGATAGGATATTTATGGTTCTCATCCCATTTCACGATTTATCACGTAATAACCGGTGTCGTTTTTGTCCTTCTCTTAGTTTAATGATGTCTAGAAGCTGTTGAAGGGCTTTGACGCCGTCGATCCAGATTCCCAGCTTCGTTCCATTTCCAATATGGCCGGTTTCGCCTGCGTCAAATATTTCGGTGTTCCATTGAGCGGCCAACCAGCACGCTCGAGGAAAGGACAGCCACTCGTCATTCCGACTGGCGACGAGAACTGCCGGGTACATCAGTTGGTTCATGGGCATTGAACCGAAATTCTCTAAACGGGCGCGCTGGGCAGGTCGGCAGCGTTCTATGTCAGCTGGGGCAACAAGCAATGCTCCAGCGATGCATTCGTGCTGAAAATCGGCGCCAATGATGGCACCCAAGCTATGTGCAATGAGAATTACAGGTTTTTTCTTTCGTTCAACAATTCTTTCGAGTTCGCGTTGCCATTGCTGCCTCTTCGGTCTTGACCAGTCTCTCTGTTTGATACGCTCTACAGAGATTCCGTTTTCTTTTAATTCATTTTCCCAAATTGACTGCCAGTGTTGTGAATCGGAGTTATCAAGTCCGGGCACAATAATCAGATCATATCGTTCAAGATTCTTAATGATATCTGCCTGAAACATATGTCTGCTGACTGACGTGGGGGTGGAAACCACCTGTTTGACAGAGTGCGCTTTGATGTTTTCAGGGGAAGGATTCATGGTGGAGAGTTGCAATTTACCTTACCAATCGTCGCGATGTCCGAGTTGCGTTAGAATGCTTTTTCGCAATTGAAGAACTTCAGGATCGTCGCGATGCCGGTGAAATGGCAGATTCACCTTTATGTCCGACAGAATTTTCGCGGGGCGGGCGCTCAACGTGATAACCCGTGTTGCCAGGAATAATGCCTCCTCAACATCGTGTGTCACCATCACAGCCGTGAAGCTGCGTTCTTTCCATAGACGATGAAGTTCCGTCTGCATCGTCAGCCTTGTGAGAGCATCAAGTTTGCCCAACGGTTCATCAAGAAGAAGAAGTCTCGGATGATTGATCAGGGCGCGTGCTAGTGCAGCACGCTGTGCCATGCCGCCGGAAAGCTGATGTGGCCAGGCTCGCTCGAAGCCCTTCAACCCAACAAGGGAGATGATACCGTCAATAGCGGCTTCATCCCGTTTGCCACAAATATCCTGGGACAAGGCAATATTCTGCCGAACCGTACGCCATGGAAAAAGTGTTGGGTCCTGAAACATCAGAACGCGTTCGGGATTTGGTTCCAGAATAGGCAGGCCATCTGATGACACCTTACCTCTGGACGGGGCTTCAAGTCCGGCAATGAGTCGCAGAAGTGTTGATTTGCCACATCCCGAAGGCCCCAGCAAAGCTACAAATTCACCAGCGGCGATATTCAGTGTCACATTATCTACGGCCGCCTGAAAATCCTGATTTATAGTGTAACCATGATGAATGGAGGAAAGTCCGAGAGAGAGACCTGACGTCACCATTTCAGCCCATCCTTTTGCCATATGAGAATGCGGTCACGGACTTTGAATAGTAGTGTGATGAGACCGGTGCACATAAGGGACATGACGATCAGGGCGGCGTACATATTGGGGTAGGCCGCCCATCCCTGTGCCCATTGCATGTAGAACCCGAGACCTGCCTTTACTCCCAGCATTTCAGCCACGACCAGCATGGCAAAGGAAGCCCCAAGCCCCATGAAAAGGCCGACGAAAATCTGTGGCATGGCTGCTGGCAACGCAACACGGAACGTCAGGAAACTTCTGCTCGCGCCCATGGTGCGAGCGACATCATAATAAGCGGGATCTACACTGGCGATGCCGGACCACGTCAGAACAGCGACGGGGAATGCTGAAGCCAGAATCATAAGTGCTTCACCTGCCAAAAAGCTCGAAGGAACGAGAACAAAGGCCAGAGGTAGCAAGGCGACAGGGGGGAGTGGGCCGATTGCCCGCAATAGTGGATGTACCCAGTAGCGAAAGCGCGGAGAACGCCCCAATCCAATTCCGATAGCAATGCCAGACACGGAACCAACGAGGTAACCAACAGCCAGAAGTCCAAGCGAATGAAGCAGGCTGTTGCCAAGACGTGACCAGTCCGTGATAAAAACATCAAGTAAATCTTGTGGTGTTCCGAAAAACGGACGAGGCAGCTTTAGCAACTTTGCCTGTGCGACTTCCCATCCCCCAAGAAAAATGCCTATGGCAAGAGCCCAAGGGGCGCGTTTTTTCAGAAAACCTGTTGTGGTTGCGGCAAGAAGAATGACGCCGATAAAGGCGAACAGAGCAGCCAGAAGTGACGTATTTGGGAAATCATCGGCGTCAGGCCAGCGCCAGGTAAGGAGAGCAACAGCCAGCCACACCGGTCCAGCAAGCCATGAAATCACGGCAGTAGGCCGATCATGGCTGGCCCGCGTCAGGCTGCGATCATTTATATGTCTTTGACTGGTTGCATTGGTTCCACTCATTACACGAACAGATCCTGCGTCACACGTTCCGCATAACGTGTTGTGTCCAAGGAGGGACGGAATATGCCGACAGTCTTCAGGGCGTCCGCATAGGCCACTACTTCATCACGGAAAGACGTTTTCAGGGTTTGATGATGGTGTCCCTGGCCACGAATCATGGCAGCAAGATCTTTGGCAGATGTTTTTGGAGAATAAGGATGAAAAATCTCGCCTGCTTCATCAGGATTACAGGCCAGCCAGGCACCAGCCTCGAGAATAGCGGCTGTGATCGCCCGGGCGACTTCTGGGTTATTACGGATCAGACCGCCTCGGATGCCGATGACGCAGCAGGTCGTCTCTGCCCACTTCCCTGTCATATTTGAATCAATATCACGAAGGCCAAACTGTTTCTTTTGTAACCAGTTGACTGGATCGCTATTGGAAAGCGCCTGAATATCTCCACGTTGTAGGGCCAGCGGTAACAGATCATTCGGATAAGACCGCCAGGACACATCGGATTCAGGGTCCAGACCGAATTCTCTGAGACGTATGGAAAAGAAATTACGTTCCGCTCCACCGATGTCGGGCACGCCGATCGTCTTGCCTTTCAGATCGGAAACCTGTCTGACCTCGCTATCGGCCGGTACCGACAGATACAGGCAGCCAGCGTGCAGGCCGGCAACAAGCTTCACGTCAAATCCCTGCTGCAGAGGCTTCAGCCATCTCAGCATCATGCCCGGTGCAGCGTCTGCTTTCCCAGTCGATATGGCTTCCAGAAGCTGATCAGTGGAACCACCAAAGTTCACATAATCGACGTCCAGATTGTATCGGGAAAAGAATCCTTTTTCCTTTGCGACAGGCACCGCGGCGACGCAGACAGCATTCTCGTTCCAAGCAATC
>JAAYUA010000018.1 GCA_012517935.1 Acetobacter sp.
AGAGATTTCATCGTCGGTGCATCTGGAATCCGGTTCAGACGCTGCCCGGCATTGTAAGGCGTGCGGGTCAGAAGAATTGGCGCATCATGTGCAGCTTTCGGAATGACAATGACGGTAAATAATTTCACGCCATCGCGCATCGGAACCATGACTTCGCGCCGGATATAATCCTGACCTTCCGTCGATTTCACAACATGTGCCGGAATATCATTCCCGGTCTGGATCATATCAGGCGTCACGCCATCCGCGGCAACCGTTTCAAAACCAGCTGTAAGACCAACAGACAGGAAAGCACCGAGCAGAAGCGCCCTTTTCAGGCCCAGAGGCCGATTTTCCCGACAAACAGAACGCATGTTTCCACCCTATGTCTCATCTTCACCAGTGCATGAAACACCGGATTTGCATGCCCATCAGAAAACGGCGCGGAAACAAGAATGTCCAGATGGAAGTGTGGGGCGAACGAAAAAAGAATTATTCTTTCTGCAGAAAAAATACAGCCTTCAATGTTTCGCCATATCCTGACGCGTCACGAGAAGCTGATTGATCCGAAGCCCTTCGACATCAACCACTTCAAAACGAAAGCCCATGGCATCGATCCGATCCGTTTTTCTCGCAATTCGACGCAAGCGGTGCATAATAAAGCCGCTGATCGTATCAAAATTATGACTGTCCGGCAGACCCGCAATCCCAAGCTCCCGGATAACGTCTCCAATCGGAGCTGCACCGTCAATCAGCCATGAATCTGCATCTCGACGGACGATGGCCTGCTCCTCAAACGGATTGGTCAAACCATCCATCAGGGCGCCAAGAATATCCTTGAACGTGATCAAACCGACGACAAGACCATATTCATTGACAATCAGAGCAAATCCGACGCCATGGGCATCAAACTGCGCCAACGTGTCCCACAGGTTCAATGTATCCGGAACCGACAGCACATCACGACGCAATTTCATGATCGTCGCCATGTTTTCCCGGGGTGTTTCCTTCGCATGCAGATCATCCACGACGGTCACAAGCACGTCTTCCGCCCGGATTGATCCAATCACCTTGTCCAGACCGCCATTGCAGAGCGGATAACGAGAATAAGGACGAACGCGCACCTTGTCCCGCAATCCTTCGGGTGTGTCCTGAATGTCGAGATAAACAATTTCATCACGTGGTGTCATGGCCGAAGTCACGGCACGATCCTGCAACCCCATGACATTCTCGATCATCTGATGTTCCTGTTCCAGAAGAACACCAGATGCCGTTCCCGCCGCCAGGATGGCTCTGAGATCTTCCGGAGTCATCGGTTCCACGGAAGAAGCCGCAGGTATCTTCATCAACCGCAGCAATGCGTCTGAAAGATGCGAAAAAATCCAGACAACGGGATAGAGGACTCTCAGCGCCATCGCCGGGAACCAGCCTATCGACAGAGCGATCCTGTCGGGGGCATTCATCGCAATCCGCTTAGGAAGCAGATCCGCGAAAATAACGAATGCACCCGTCACAATGATAAAGGCCACAGCCGAAGCCAGACTTCCGGCCGCAGTCTTTTCCATTCCCCAGTTAATGAACATTTCGGAAAGAGACGGAGACAGCATTGCCGAACTGATAATACCGCCCAAAATCCCGACGGCATTCAGGCATATCTGCAGAACAGTCATCACCTGCCCTGTGTTCCGCCGTAAGGCCAGAAATGAAACCGCCCGCTCATCACCAGCGTCAGCACGCGCGCGCAGCCTGACGTCCCGTGCTGCGGCGAAAGAAATTTCAGACATGGAGATCAGAATGCTGACGGCAATCAGCAAAATAAGGGCTATCAACCCCAGCGTAAAACGCAACACAGGAAATATCCGACAGTTGAGATAAATCCACCTTATCCTACTGACAGATATGAGAGCCAGAACAACCGGCTTTACAATCCTGTTTCTTCTGATGGTCTCTCAACCACCAGAAGAAAAATCGTTCCTGAAAAAACCCAGTAATCAGTCGCCGCCGGGCAGAAGACCGCGATGACGCAGCATCGGTTCGATCTCCGGATTTTTGCCATAGAATGCCCGGAACATCGCTCCATAATCCTGTGTATGTCCGCGTGAAAGAATCATGTCACGAAAACGCTGGCCATTTTCACGGGTCAGGCCACCATGCTGGCGGAACCAGTACCACGCATCATCATCCAGCATTTCCGTCCAGAGATAAGCGTAATACCCCGAAGCATATCCATTCGCCCAGATATGGAGGAAATAGGACGAACGATAACGGGGGGGCACGTCTGCCGTATCAAGTCCGGTCTTCTTCAGGGCAGCCGCCTCGAAACTATCGACATTCTGACGGGGATCCTTGGATGTCAGAAGATGCCAATCGATATCGAGAGCGGCTGAAGCAACCAGCTCGCCAAGAGCATAACCCTGACCAAATGTAGCTGAAGTCCTGATTTTCTCTGCCATTGCCTTCGGCATCGGCTCACCGGTCTTATAGTTTTTCGCATAATGCGCGAAAACTTCCGGATCCAGAGCCCAATGTTCATTGAACTGGGACGGGAACTCCACATAGTCACGCGCCACATTGGTGCCGGACACCATGGGCCATGTCTGATCCGCGAAAAGACCATGCAGAGCATGACCGAATTCATGGAACATCGTCGTAACATCATCAAAACTGATGAGAGCAGGCTGCCCGGCAGACGGCTTCGGCAGGTTGCCGACGTTATAGATCACCGGCTTTGTGCCAAGAGCTTTCGACTGTCCCACGAAGTTGGACATCCATGCGCCGCCATTCTTGTTGTCACGGCGGAAGTAATCGAAATACATCAGGCCCAGTTGTGAACCGTCCTTATCAAACACCTCAAAAACCATCACATCCGGATTGTAGACCGGGATGTCATTCCGACGCTTGAAGGTCAGGCCATAAAGACGGTTGGCAGCATAGAAAACACCATCCTGCAGAACCGTGTTCAGCTCAAAATATGGCTTCAGATCATCCGCACTCAGATCATATTTCGCCTTGCGCAGCTTTTCCTCATAATAGGGGCGATCCGCTGGCCTGATTTTGTCTCCAGCTCCGTTGGCGTCAGCATATTTCTGAAGCTCGGCAGTATCTTCTTTCTCTTTTGCAGCAAGTGCCGGGGCAATCTGGGCAATAAATTTCTGCACGCCCTCCGGCGTTTCCGCCATCTGATCATAGAGAACATAGGCAGCAAAAGTCGGATAACCCAGCAAGGCAGCCTTTTGCGCACGCAACTGCGCAATTGTCGAAATCACTGCACGCGTATCATTCTTTCCACCGCGTTCCGCACGGGTCCAGCTATCTTCAAACAGCTTCTCACGGGCAGATCGGTCACTCATTGATTCGAGAGAGGGCTGTTGCGTGGTATTCTGCAGCGGCAGAACCCACTTACCGCTCAATCCGCGCTCTTTCGCTGCATCTGCGGCCGCCTGAATAGCGGATGGGTCAAGACCCGCCAGATCCTTCACATTGCCTGTAACATAAGCTGCTGCTTTCGTCGCAGCGAGCAATTTCTGCTGGAATTCCGTTTCCAAAGACGAAAGCTGCGTGTTCAGCTTGCGCAAACGCTTTTGATCTGCAGCAGAAAGTTCTGCACCAGCATGAACGAACTTCTGATAATACAGCTTCAGAACCTGCGCCTGCTCGGCATCCAGTCCGAGACTGTCACGCTGATCATAAAGCCCCTTCACACGCGCAAAAAGCTTGGGATTGAGGAAAATGAAATCCTCATGTGCTGTCAGTTCAGGACCAACCTTGGCTTGCGTCTTATCCAGCACGTCATTGGTGTTAGCCGAAACAACGCCGAAAAACGTCTGGCTGACACGATCAAGCATACGTCCGGACCGCTCCATCGCACCGATCGTATTCTCGAACGTCGGGGCCGCAGGATCATTCGCAATCTGCTCGATTTCCTGATGATTCTGCGCAATCGCCTGAGCAAAAGCCGGGGCATAATCCGTATCGTGAATCAGATCGAAACGCGGCGCGTGGTAAGGCAGCGTGCTTTCCACGGCAAACGGCCCCGAAGGAACAACTGGTGTTTCCGCAGCACGTGACGTTACGGGCATAATCATGACCGTCGTAGCAACGAGGAGAGCAGACAAACGTCCGTAATGCATGAAGCCTCCTGAATCTTGTTGGAAGAGTTATAAAATGCAGAAAGTGCCGGTATTTTACCGACATATCCCGCAATACGATGTCAGTGCTGTATTTCTTATCCCGAAGAAGCCCTTCGAGAAAACCCGGCCACGCAAAGCTTTCTCACCGGCTGCTGTTCTTCAGCATTTCCATCACATTGGTGGCGGTCAGACGAAATGGCTCGCCGACTGGCATGAACAGCAGGCAGCCGAGCCAGATCACGATCAGAATGGCCCCGGCGACAAAAAAAGGGACAAAACTTGGTGGGCGCGGAGGTTTCAGGCGCTTGAGGTCTTCAGGGGAAGAAGATGTCTTCCCCTCCCCGTCCTCTGGCAATCCGGCAATATCACCTGGGGTCATGAATTCAGACCGTCGGCTTCAGCGCGGCCTCCAACTCCGTCCATTCGCGACGCGAAAGACCGGAATTTGCCTGTGTGACGTCCTCTCCCGCCAGAAGACGACGGACAACAGTCAACATGGATGCCGAGAACGTAAACGCGCCAACACGATAATCTTCAAAAGCCGCAGCCGTCACCGGTACCCATGCCTTCAGAAGATCCAGCATGACTTCCGCAAAGGCCCGGATTTCATACTGCGCATGTGGGTCGATACGCAGCGAGAGAAAATGCATCAGATTGTGGAGATCCACTTTCCAATACCACTGGGTATAGGCATTCAGCGTCAGGTTCATACGCGCCAGTTCGCGCGCAAGACCATAACCTTCGTCCTCGTCCAGCATCCGCTCATAATTACGGTAGCAACGCGCGGCATCATCACGCAGAATTTCCAAAACATCTGCCGCGGCACTGTCATCCAGCACATCACCGCGCCCCTGACGGTTGCTCGCACTCTGGGCAGCAAGATGCTCCCGCGCAGGAATGTAGAACTCATTGTCGAGAATCGAATAACGGGCAGAATATTCGTTCACATTTGCGGTGCGATGACGAATCCACTGACGAGCAACAAAGATCGGCAGCTTGATGTGAAACTTGATCTCGCACATTTCAAAAGGCGTCGAATGGCGATGCCGCATCAGATAGCGGATCAGACCCGCATCTTCCGAGACCTTTTTTGTGCCGCGCCCATAAGAAACGCGAGCCGCCTGAACGATTGCCGAATCATCGCCCATATAATCGATGACCCGCACGAAGCCGTGGTCGAGCACGGGCATAACCCGAAAGAGTTTCTCTTCCAGTGCGGGGACGGTTGGACGGCGGGTAAGCGCTTCCTCGCCGGTCTGTGCGGCGATTTCTGCGGCCTGAACATCAGTGATAGCCATGCTTGGGCTCATAGCGTGCATCCTGATTTTTCGCCACAGTTTACTTGAAGACAGACCAGAGAACCTCCTCTCCCAGATCTTTCTGGCCCTTCCCTCCGCCCACTGTTATGGCTGTCCACCGGTTTTCAGCACATACTGAAGGAACTCCGCCAATGTTCTCCGACCGTCTGCTCGTCTCCGCAGCCGTTGCATCCGGAGGCGCTCTCGGCTCATTACTGCGTTACTGGCTGAGCCTGATCGACTCGCGCCTTCACACATCCCTGCCGTGGAGCACGATCTGCATCAATATCAGCGGCTCTTTCCTGATTGCCCTGACGGCTGGGCTCACTCTACCAGGGGGACGCCTTCCCGCGCCTGACTGGCTCAGACTTTTCCTCATGGCTGGTTTCTGTGGCGGTTACACCACCTTCTCATCTTTCAGTCTCCAGACACTGGAACTGATTCGGAAAGGAAATGCCGGTGCAGCTCTGACGAACGTCATTCTCTCCGTAACCTGCTGCGTCATCGCTTCCGCAGCGGGGCTTTTCATCGCTCAATCGATGACGCAATCAGCCCTGACCTCAGGGCGATAGATCTTTAATCTGCTGATCCATAAGGGCGAGCAATTCATCCCAGGCTGTTTCGTTTCATCAGGAAAACCTTTATGATCTTTCCCCGCGTCGCCCCAACCATCCCCAGCGGATGAGCGGAGCCGGATATGTGCGCTCAGGAATACGTCATGAAACTCGTTGCCGAACGTCTGAACAAAGTCAGCCCAAGCCAGACCATTGCCATTTCTGCAAAAGCCCGGGCCATGAAAGCCGCCGGACGGGACATTATCAGCCTGTCAGCCGGTGAGCCCGATTTTGAAACACCGGAAAACATCCGGGCCGCTGCAATTCAGGCCATTGAAAACGGTCAGACAAGATATACGGACGTAGCTGGAACACCGGAATTGCGCCGTGCTGTTGCCGAACGTTTCCGTCTGGACTCTGGTCTTGATTACACGCCAGAAGAAATCATCGTTTCCACGGGCGGCAAGCAGGTCATCTATAACGCGATGGTCGCGACCATGGATGCGGGAGATGAAGCGATCATCCCGTCTCCCTGCTGGGTTTCCTATCCGGATATCGTAGCGCTAGCTGATGGCACACCCGTGATCGTGCCCTGCAGTGCGGAAAATGGTTTCAAAATCACAGCCGAGCAGCTTGAAGCAGCCATCACCCCACGCACAAAATGGTTCTTCCTGAACTCACCCTGCAATCCGACCGGAGCGGCCTATTCGGCCGAAGATCTGCGCCCACTCTGCGATGTGCTGCTACGTCATCCGCATGTCTGGATCTTCACTGACGATATCTATGCCAAACTTGTTTATGACGATTTCAAGGTAGCCACGGTCGTTCAGGTCGAACCCGCCCTGCGCAACCGCACCGTGACCATGAACGGCGTGTCGAAAGCCTATGCCATGACCGGCTGGCGCATCGGTTTTTCCGGTGCTCCCGTCGAACTGACAAAAGCCATGAACAAACTGCAAGGGCAGTCGACCTCCAACCCTTGCTCGATCGCGCAAGCCGCAGCCCTTGAAGCTCTGTCCGGACCGCAGGACTTTATTGCCACCATGGTCGCAACCTATCAGGAACGTCGTGATCTGGTGGTTTCCATGCTTGGCCAGGCTCCCGGCCTGACATGCTCACGCCCGGAAGGCGCATTCTATGTCTTCCCATCCATGAATGGCTGTCTGGGCAAAACCACCAAAGGCGGCACCATAATAACGAGTGACGAGGCTTTTGTTACGGCGCTTCTGGAAGAAGAAGGTGTAGCAGCGGTTCATGGATCAGCCTTCATGTTCCCGGATCATTTCCGCGTTTCCTACGCCACAGACACGGAAAGCCTGCGTGAAGCCTGCGCGCGCATTCAGCGTTTCTGCGCTGGATTGAAATAATCTTCTCTTGCATCCCGGAATCACCACCGGGATGCAACCAGGCTGTCATGTTCGATAGCCTTCTCTCTCCAGTTATATTTTCTGCTCCGGAAAGTTCAGGTTCATGACAGGTTTCCCCGGCTTCGCTTCCCGTCTTTCCGGCCTCCCAGCGCCCGCAACTATAGAAATGGCTCGTCGTGCCCGCGCACTCCGTGCAGAAGGCAAAAGCGTTATTTCACTTGCCCTTGGCGAACCTGATTTTCCAACACCTGCCATCGCGATTGAGGCAGCCCATCAGGCTGCGCTTGCAGGACAGACTAAATATCCTCCGGTTGATGGCACATCCGCCATGAAAGATGCCATTATCCGCAAATTTGAGCGTGATAACGGCCTGTCTTTCAGCAATGATGAGATCATCGTTTCGAACGGCGGAAAGCAGATCATTTTCAATGCTTTCATGGCCACCATCAATCCTGGGGACGAAATCATTGTCCCCACACCTTACTGGGTCAGCTATCCGCTGATCGCCCGCATGTTTGGAGGCGTTCCGGTCCATCCGGTCTGTCACGAGGAAGATGGTTTCAGATTGAAGGCCGATGCGCTTGAAGCCGTCATCACGGAACGCAGCACCTGGCTGGTTCTGAATTTTCCGAACAATCCCAGTGGTGCCGTTTGCACCGAAGAAGATTTGCGGGCCATCGCAGACGTCGTTCGCAAATATCCAAAACTCCGCATTTTATCCGATGAAATTTACGAACATCTTGTTTTTGACGGCAACAGGCACATTTCAATTGCCGCCATTGCACCCGATTTGCGTGATCGCATTCTGACACTGAATGGCGTGGCAAAAGCTTTTGCAATGACCGGCTGGCGGGTTGGCTATGCCGGTGGCAACCGGGAACTGATCGACGCGATGCGCACAGTCCAGGGTAACGCAACCTCCGGTGTCTGCACCATTGCACAAGCAGCAGCAGCAGCAGCCCTGAATGGGTCGTTGGATACTGTTGAGGTCATGATCAACACTTATTCCCGCCGTCGTCTTATGGTCGCAGATGCTCTGCGCAACATTCCCGGCGTGACCTGCGCCACACCACCCGGTGCCTTTTACGCTTATCCGGGCATAGCAAAATGTCTTGGAAAAACAACGAAATCTGGTCGTTTCTTATCAACAGACGTCAATTTCGCTCTCGCACTTCTGGAAGAAGCCAATATCGCCACAGTTCCGGGAGCGGCTTTTGGCCTTTCTCCCTATCTACGTCTTTCCTGCGCAACATCGGATGAAACACTGAAAGAAGCCTGCGATCGCATCCGTTATTTTGTAGAAACCCTGACATAATCAGGGCATTCCACATCTATCATAAGAAAATTATTATTTCTTCCCGGGGGCAAGGCGCATCAGGACAGCAGATGCTTCCTGATCGCTTTTTCCTGCGATCTGTACCAATGTTTTATCGACTGTAGCGTCAGTATAACCCATAGCAGCCAGACGATCCGTCAACTGTTCTGGCGTCAGGTGAAGAACAGGCGCAAGCTGGGACACAGGAGCATTCGTCAGGAGTCTGAACACCATTGCTCCCGGACGTTCGCCACCACTACGCATTGCGTTAATCATGAATGGCGCAGCTGCTGCAATAGATATCAGTAGCGGGATATAAACCGATTTATTTCTGAAATATCCACAAAATGCGTTCCAGTTTCTCCAGATATGAAGAAATGCTGGCAACAGCAGCACCATGCTCAACCAGACATGCATGCTGTGAAACCAGACTGATTTCCAATGAAAAAACAATGCCACACCAGAGACACCTGAAATCAGGAACAATCCTGTCGTAAATGGTGTCGCATATTTCTTTAAAAATCTCTTCATTACACTACCAGGTTAACCCGTTTCCGATATTGGACAGATCATTTCACACACGAAAATATATCTCCGGAGCAGGAACTGCCCAGAAACGAGACGCGACTTCCTTATCGCCGGAAGAGCAATCTTGCTTATATGATATTGCAAACAATTCTCATACGCAAGATAGGGAGAGGAGCCGAAACAATTTTCCGGCTCACTGCACATTATCTGATAGGATCATATTTGATGAACCAGAAATTTCTCCTGGAATAGAATGCGTTATAAAAATATGCGCTTCACTTTCCTGCCAGATGTGGGGCACGTTCTTTGGAATATAAAGTAACTGTCTGGCCTGTTTGTGCAGAACACAGATAAGACGTTCCACCCCTCCTATTCCATGGAGGCAAAGATTCCACAGGAAAAACCAGAATCAATCAACGATCAGCCCATTCAATGGCTGATCGTCTTTCAGTGATTTTTCAGGCACTAGTTCCAGATTTGAAATTATAATCTGCTGCCAGCTTTTCGCGCAGAATTCGGATCAGGCCAGAAGGCCACCATCCACTGGAATGGCTGCGCCTGTAATATAACCGGCTTCCGGACTGGCAAGAAAAGCAACAGCACGCGCTATGTCATCAACCACACCGTAAGAACCCGTTGCGACAAAGCCGGCAAGCACTGCGGCTCCTTCCGTGTTGGCAGGGTTCATTTCAGTGTCGATTGGCCCGGGTTCAATAACATTGATCGTAATGCCCTGCGGACCGACATCCCTGGCAACACCTTGAGCAAAGCCTCGCAACCCAGCCTTGGTGGCTGAATAAAGCGACAAACCAGGAAAAGGAGCCCGTCCAGCAAAGGCTGAACCCATAAGAATGATGCGCCCTCCCTTTTTCATATGCTTGACGGCCTCATGGGTCTCAATCATCACTGCACGGATATTGAGATTCAATGTTTGCTCGATATCCTCTATGCTGACCTTATCAATGGTCTTATGTGGATAAGCGCCCGCATTGCAGACCAGCACATCAAGTTGCCCAAAATGCGCAATCGTATCGGCAATGACCTTGCGATTACCTTCAACGCTGGAGCCATCAGCCTGAATCGCAAGAACATCTCTTCCCGTTGCCCGAATTTTTTCTGCAAGTGCATCTGCTCGCGACGCACTACGCGCATAGGAAATGGCAATATCAAACCCCTGACTGGCCAGATGCTCAGCCACTGCAGCCCCAATGCCGCGACTTCCACCCGTTATGAGAGCAACACGCTTCGTCATATCCTGCCTCCGTTATATTGAATTTCCAAAAATTGAATATCAATACTGCTCATATCGATCAACTTGCGATGGATACGTCACGACGCCATTGAAAGGTGATTGTGAGCGCGTGGAAATACACACACTTCATAAAGAACGAAATACGTTGCGAAGTGGTTCGAGCACTGTTTATTGGCAGAGAGGCCGAACCACCCCTTACCGTGTCAGCCTGTCGGCCACTCTACTTTGCAGCAAGTAGAAATATCTTTCTGCAACAATTCTAACCATGAGATATTTACATACCAAACATGCAAAATATTAACACCGACATAAGGCTCCCAAAAGTAGCGCGAACAATATAAATCCGCCGCCCCTCCCCTATGATATGCAAGCTGGCTTCTTTGCAAAGTATCACATCTTGCTGATGTTCTTGGACAATAGCGCGACCGCTCAGAAACATATTTTATAATCAGGTAATGAAAAAACTTTTCCAGAAAACAGTTTTCACACACACGATATAATTTTCTCAAACGCAATAGAGATACAAAACGAACGCCCAAGAACTGGTTGTTATTTGCAGTCATGCCACCCATACGACCATCACAGTCGGAAAAATACTTGTGATCTGATCCCTCAGATCCTCCCTATTCTCCTCAAAAGGCGAGGAAAACCCACAGTGCAAAATAAGATGGTTGCTCTCATTTCCAGCATCAAAGCTCAACAAACGACACTCTACGACAGCATATCCATCCGCCCCCATCAAATAAGGGAAAGCATCCGAAGCACAGGCAGACATATATTGAAGTCATAGTCTGCAGTTTTACACATCCACTCAGGATACTTTTGACTTAGAAAGGGAACTTATCTCTTGATGACGCTCGACATGAATATATTTCTAAAAAAATACAAAACATTTCTGAAAGAAGACAAAGTATTTATGCATACCGGAAAAATACTACATCATATAATATAAATATACAATAAAACTCTCGTAAATCACGTCTTTATGATTGAGTGAAGCTTGGCAAATGATATACAGCCGTCCCCTTCACCAATGAATCATTTCACGCTTTCTCTGTGTTGGGCGGGGAAATCCGTGTGATGTTCTCAACAAGAATGTACATATAAATCGACTATTCATAGAATTAGTGAAATAATAATCGGAAAAGGGATATCGTTTTCGTTTTCAAAAAACCGGATATTTCTTTTCTTCTGATGCAAATTTCCCCTGAAAGAAGCCGTCAGACGCGCTTTCAAATGCGGGACAAAAATCCTGCCATGTTTATGGAGTGGATAAAGTGAGTGAAAAAATACCGGCCTCCGGCCGGTTGGGTATTGGGGATGTTTTCCGTCTTCTCATCGCCCTTATCAGTGCAGTTGTCGGTGCAGCTCTGGTCTATGGAGGGCTCAAGCTGCTCTTCCTGGGCGGCTCAGCCTATTATCTTCTGGCTGGACTGGCCTATCTCGCCATAGCCGGACTGTTTCTCATGCGGCAGCGGAGCGTGCTGGCAGCTTCGGCCATCATTTTCGGCGCGACCATTGTCTGGTCTCTGTTTGACACACCGGAATTCGGCTTCTGGGCACTGATTCCGCGTCTCGCAGTTCCTGCCGTGCTGTTCATGCTGAGCCTCTGGGCCGCAGCGACAATGACGAACATTCCAGCGGCATTGCGCCGGGGAAGCACCTTTGGCGGTATCGGACTTGCCGGATGCCTTGTGCTGACGCTGATCAGTGCGTTCTTCCCGCATGGTCAGATCCGCAATACGGCAGATAATGTCGCAGCCAAGCCACCCCTGCAGGTTGCCAGTGAAGATGTTCCTGATGATTGGGAATATTACGCACGCAATGCACATGGAACGCGATATGTCCCCTACACACAGATCAATCTTGATAACGTAAAAGATCTCAAGGTTGCCTGGACATATCATACCGGTCGCCGGACGAGCGGTCCTGGTGCGGGTGTAGATGAAAACACGCCGCAGCAGATTGGCTCGACGCTATATTCCTGCACGCCGGAAGATCTGATCACAGCGCTGGATGTTGATACAGGCAAGCCGATCTGGAAGTTCGACCCCCACGCTCACACCGCTGAACATGTGACATGCCGTGGCGTTGGATATTACGATATCGAGAAAGATGAGACGCTTTCGGCCGAAGAGCGGTCCGCAGACCCTGAGGCTCTCTGCCGCCAGCGCATTCTGGTTTCATCCGTCGACGCACGTCTTTTTGCGCTCGATGCTCACAATGGTCAGCTTTGCCCTGGCTTTGGCGATAATGGCTTTGTCGATCTCAAGCCACGCATGGGACCGACTGAAAAAGGCAAACGTTACCATCCGACCTCTGTCCCTGTCCTGATGGGGCATAACGCAGTCATCGGCGGCTGGGTTCGTGATATCGTTCATGGCGAACCTTCAGGTGTGGTGCGTGCATATGATGCCCGCACGGGTGCACTTGCATGGGCATGGGATGTTGGCGATCCGGATAACAAGAACGCTGAAGATACAGACAAGACATATACGCTCGAAACGCCGAACGTCTGGACCATCCCGACCTATGATCATGATCTGAATCTCGTTTACCTCCCGACTGGCAACGGACCGCCGGATTACTGGGGTGGAGATCGTGATGCAGTCAAAGAGAAATTTGGTGCGGCCATCGTTGCCGTGGATGCCACAACCGGCCAGACCAAATGGGTTTTCCAGACCGTTCATCATGATGTCTGGGATTACGACCTGCCGTCCCAGCCTGTTCTTTTCGATGTAAAGAATGACAAGGGCGAGACCATTCCCTCGCTCATCCAGACGACAAAGACCGGCAACATCTTTGTTGTTGACCGTCGAACTGGCCAACCTGTTGCAGACGTGAAGGAAATGCCCTTTACGAACCAGCCGGCGGCCCAGCAGGAGCATCTGTCTCCGACACAGCCCATGTCCGTTGGCATGCCGCTGATCGGTGCGGCACCGCTGACCGAACAATCCATGTGGGGCGTCAGCACATTTGATCAGCTTTATTGCCGGATCATGTTCAAGGATTCGGTCTATACAGGCATGTTCACGCCTCCGAGTGAAAAGCCCTACATCGAATATCCAAGCCTTCTCGGCGGCATGAACTGGGGCGGCATCTCCATTGACGAAGCCCGTGGACTGATGTTCGTCAACGATATGCGCGTGCCACTGCGAATGATGATGGTCGACGCAGCACATGCCGGACAGTACAAAATCTCGATGGACGAGGTTCCGGGTTTCATGGGGACACTTCGCCCTCAGGTTGCCGGCCCTTATCGTGGTGTGCGGATCGATATCCTTCAATCACCGCTCTCGGTCCCCTGCAATACGCCACCATTCGGCACGATGAGCGCCATCGATCTCCGGACCAAGAAGCTGGTATGGCAGGTTCCTCTGGGCACGGTGAAAGATACGGGACCGATGGGAATCAAAACCCACATGCCTGTTCCTCTTGGCCTGCCGACACTTGGCGGTCCAACGGCGACAGCATCCGGACTGGTCTTCTTTGCGGGAACGCAGGATTATTATCTGCGCGCTCTGAACTCTCTCACGGGTGACGTCGTTTGGAAGGCCCGCCTTCCGGTCGGAGCACCTGCCGCACCGATGATCTATCGCTCTCCCCGGACGGGCAAGCAGTATGTCGTCATCTCTGCCGGTGGCATGAGCCATTCTCCGGACGTTGGTGATTACATCATTGCCTATAGCCTTCCGGACAATGAAGTGAAGAAGTAACCATTATGACTCCGTCAGACAGCTTATGTCTGGCGGAGTTTTCTTTCGGTCACTGTCAGTGCGCTCAATCTGACTGAAAACTTCTGATGGAATTTCCATGAATTCCACTTTCATACATGATTTTATTTGTCCTGATTTCGTTGAATGCAAAATGAAGTAAATCTTTCATCATTCCACGCGATTTTATCTTCCCCAACATTCAGCCTGATTCTCCCGACTGGAGGCCATACGTGGTTCAGTTTCTCCCGAAGTGTGTCCATCGTTCGTCACATTCTTTTTGTCGTTTCACCCTGATTACAGGTAGTGTTGTGAGTTGTTTCGGGATTGCCGTTTCCGCAATGGCTGCTCCGGTTCAGGAAGTTTCATTGGAAAAATCTGATCGAAAGACGATTGTTCACTCTGCCGAAACATCACCTTCCTCAGGTGATGTTCCAAAGATCCGCGCAGGATATACAACAACAGAAACACCCCCTGCCAATGCTGGAAATATCAGAAAACCAGCACCATCAAGCGTTATTCTGAAACCACTTTCCGGAAGTGAAGGGCCTTCGTGGCTTTTGCCATCGGAAGTCGACGCCCAGCGTGCAACGGATCTTTCCGATGCTTACTATGTTCCATCAGCCGGAATGGGCAATCTCATTCCTCAACTCACGCCTTTTCGTAAACGCCTTCAGCAGAAGGGGTTTTCTTTTGCCTTCACCTATAAAGGGGAGGCCATGGCGAATTTTCACGGCGGTATGCGTCGGGGAATGGATTATGTCCATGAACTGACACTTCAGATGAATTTCGATCTGGAAAAAATGGCTGGCTTCAAGGGCTGGACCATTCATACACTCGTCATGAACCGTGCCGGCCGCGAAGTATCACATGACCGCGTGGGCGAATATTACGTCAATCTGATGGAAGTTTATGGCCTCTCCGGCCATGTTGTCGCGCATCTGGTGGATTTCTACGCAGAAAAGAAATTCATGAATGACCGTATGGATATCACATTCGGACGCATGTCACTGACACATGTTTTCGCGACATCTCCATTGCTCTGCTCGTTCATGGTGACCTGTTCTGCTCCGGTTGCGCTGAAACTTGATCCCGGATTCTCGGTTTATCCGAAAGCCACATGGGGAAGCGGTATCCGGTTTCGCCCAACACGAGACACGATGCTTCAGGTTGGCGCCTATGAGGTCAGTCCGTTGGCGAGCAACCCCAGCGGATGGTCATGGGGAAGCGAGAATGCAACCGGTCTCATGCTTCCAATCGAATTCACGTGGCAGCCTTTCCTCACACGCAACAATCTACCCGGTCATTATGTCGTCGGTTACGCACACGACACGACACGTTATCCGGACGCCTTGGGCACGTCAGTTCATTCCCTTGTCTCTCAACCCGGCCGCGAACGAAGTGCCCCCATGGATATGTTCTGGTTCGAAGGTGACCAGATGATCTATCGCAAGGGGGGACTGAACCAGATGGCCGGCGGCTATCTGATGGCGGGATATATCCACAATACACCTCATGTATCGTCCATATCGGATCAGGTGTATGGCGGTTTCTCCTTCAATGGCGTTATTCCCCATCGCGACAAAGATCGTCTGGGCGTGCTTTACTCATGGTATAAGGTCAGTAACCGCAAACGACTTGGTCAGATTTATGCAGTTGATTCCGGAATTTCTCTCGGACAGCAGGTTCTTGCTCCACAGAGCAGTTCGCATGTGATCGAAGCATATTACGCAATTGACGCCCTTCCCGGCCTCGTTGTTCAGCCTGAGTTCGAATACATGATTCGACCCGGTGAAACATCACGTCTCCCTGATGCAGCACTGATCGGATTGAAAGTGATCGGTGCACTCTAAGAAAAAGGAGGACGGATTTTTAACAATGAAAAAAGAAAAAACTTTTCTGCTGTGGACACTCGTCCTGTTGCTGGCGTTGAGCATCGTTTCATTTGGTTTTTACAAGGCAGAACATCAACTACACGATGGCTGCGTTTTCAATATGTGCTTCTGACTGCACCCAATTCCTCCTGTCAGGTGTGAGATGTCATTGAATTACCATGAATTTCATCAACACCTGACAAAACGAAACAAAAGCGATCCCTTCATAAAGAGCCGGGACTAAACAGTTTTCTCACACAGAGCAGAGCAGCTCTCGCAACGTCGATCAGGATGCTCTGAAGTGTCAGGGCGTCGCTCATCAACAGCATCCCACACTTGAACCAACCATAAAGCCGCTTGCACAGAGCCTCAGCCTGTCGCAATTAGGCTCCACCATGGCCAAGCACTCCCTGCGCACCCTCCCCCAACTGACCCTGCATGACAGCCAGCGTCGCGCGACGCTTCCTTTCGTGCCGCTGGATCCGGAGCATATCCGCGTCTATTACTGTGGCCCAACGGTCTATGACCTGCCACATATCGGCAATCTGCGGGCAATGCTGAGCGCGGATGTTCTCACGCGGCTTCTGCGGACGCTTTATCCGCAGGTCACTTTTGTCCGCAACATCACCGATGTGGATGACAAGATCACCGCACGCGCCCGGGAAAACGGGGAAGACATTGCCAGTCTGACCACAAGGACCACGCTGGATTTCCAGCATGACACGGATGCCATGGGCATGATGCGGCCGGATATCGAACCCCGCGCCACTCATCATATCGGCGAAATGCAGGCGATGATCGCACGCCTCGTCGCCTCAGGCCATGCCTATGAAGCCAATAACCACGTTCTGTTTTCCGTGGCGTCCTTCGCAGATTATGGCGCTCTCTCCGGACGCGATCCGGAAGAGCTGCTGGCCGGTGCGCGTGTGGAAGTCGCCCCGTGGAAGCGCGATCCTGGCGATTTCGTGCTCTGGAAACCCTCAGATGAGCAACAGCCAGGCTGGGACTCGCCCTGGGGACGCGGACGTCCCGGCTGGCATATCGAATGCTCAGCCATGTCCCACCGCTATCTGGGTGACAGTTTCGACATCCATGGTGGGGGCTCTGATCTGCTCTTCCCTCACCATGAAAATGAACGGGCACAGAGCCTTTGCTGCTTCCCCGGCAGTCAGTTCGCAAATTACTGGCTGCATAACGCCATGTTACTGGTCAACGGCGAGAAAATGTCCAAATCACTGGGCAACTTCCTCACCATGCGCGATGTGCTTGACCGCAGCCCCGCAGAAGCGTTGCGCCTGTTTTTCCTCAGCACGCATTATCGTTCAACACTGAATTTCACATGGTCAGGGGTTGAGGAAGCAAAAAAAACACTCGATCGCTTCCAGCGCGCTCTGGCTGCACATGACGATTTACCGGAAGCTGACCTGCCCGATGATTTTTTCGCAGCCCTCTGCGAAGATCTGAATACAGCGGGCGCGCTGGCCACCCTGCATCCACTGGCAGCCGCAGCGCTTTCCGGCGATGCTGAAGCCGCAGCACAACTCCGCGCGGCAGGACGCTTCCTTGGTCTTCTGACCATGACACCGGATGAATGGTTCCGGGGAAATGCGTCGAATGGGCCAGAGGAAAATGAAATTGAAGCCCTGATCACCGAACGTCTGGATGCCCGGAAGGCAAGGAATTTTGCCCGCGCCGATGAAATCCGGAATGAACTGGCAGGACAAGGGGTCATCCTTGAAGATGGGCCCCAAGGAACAACATGGAGGCGTGGCTAATGACCGGACGTGATGGTGGCGCTGATCTTCATCCCATCGGGAATACGCCTGTCGTCATTCTCGTCCGCCCACAATTGGCCGAAAATATCGGCGCGACAGCCCGCGCAATGGCCAATGGCGGTTTGTTCCATCTCCGCCTTGTCGCTCCACGCGATGGATGGCCGCAAGAGCGTGCGTGGCGCTCTGCCTCCGGCGCAGATCGTCTGCTTGAAGCTGCTGAAGTTTTTGAAAACGTGGATGATGCCATCGCGGATCTTCACCATGTTTTTGCGACCTGCCCCCGGCCACGCCATATCGTGAAAACGGTCATGACGGCACGCGGCGGCAGTGCAGAACTGCGCGCAATGACCAGTCGCGGCCTGAAATGCGGCATTTTGTTCGGCCCGGAACGCGCAGGACTTGATAACGAGGATATGGCTCGTGCCGATGCCCTGATCCGTTATCCGCTCAACCCGGATTTCATGTCCCTGAATCTGTCTCAGGCTGTGATGGTCATGGCTTATGAATGGTGCATCGCCACAGACAGCACCCCGCCACGTGAACTGATGACCAATGAAACCCATATCGCAACCAAAGGCGAACTGGACAATTTCATGAGGCAGCTTGTGAAGGAACTCGACGAATGCGGTTTCCTTCGCAATGAACAAAAACGTCCCGGCATGGTACGCAATCTTCGCCATTTCTTCACACGCGGCGAAGTGACAGAACAGGAACTTCGCACCTTGCACGGTGTTATTTCTGAACTGGCGACAAACCGTCGTCGCAAAGACAAGGCAATGGATATCGCCCTGACGCATTCTGGAGAAACAGAAGATTGAATCCAATGCGGACAGGAGCAACACACTGTCCGCATGACACCTTCTGAAAAAGCGACATTGCAGCCAAAATGACGATCCAGATACTGCCATCCCTTTCCATTCAGATGAGCGAAATCGAAATCAGCTATATTCTGGCTTCCGGACCCGGTGGGCAAAATGTCAACAAAGTTGCCACAGCCGCGCAGCTTCGCTTCAACGCAACTTGTTCCCCTTCACTGACCGAGCGTATACGCACGCGTCTTATTGAAGTCGCAGGAAGCCGGGCAACGCGTGACGGTGTTATCATCATCACAGCACGTCGTTTTCGGACACAGCAACGCAACCGCGAAGACGCCATTGAGCGTTTGGCCGATCTGATCCGTGAAGCAGCGCATCGTCCCGCATTCCGCGTGCCCACTCGCCCCGGACGCGCCTCACGTCAACGTCGGCTCGACAGCAAAAATCACCGGTCACGGATCAAGCGCGGACGCTCCATGTCTCATGATGATTAATTTGAAAAATAAATATATGAAATTGCACCAATCTGAATGAAAATAATTAATTCGATTTCTTAATATTTTATTTTCATATAAAAAAAGAAGTATCGCGCATATCAATACTCAAAACATATAGAGACTTCCTGCGCGTTCAAGCACCACATCCAGAATACCATTGATCTGCTTCCGTGCTTCTGGTTCCACATCTTTCAGAAGTTTTTCTTCAAGATGCGATGCTATATCTCTGAAACGTTCAAAAGCCTTCTCACCCGCCGGCGTCATGAAAACGCGATTGGCCCTTCGATCCTGGATATCCGTTTCCCGACGAACCAGCCCGTCTTTTTCAAGCAGAACAAACAGACGCACCAGAGCCGAGGTGTCCGTATTCATGGCACGCGCGAGTTCACGCTGCGTCACACCTTCAGGCAAGGTATTCAAATAGGCAAGCAACCTCATATTGGCCACGCTCAGGCCTTCGGACGCAAGATCACGCTCCAAAAGCGTGCGCCACATGCCGCTCAGACGCAGAATACGAAATGTCGTCGCCATTCCGGTGAGCTTGCAGGCGCTTTCCCGGCCGGAATATTCTTCATCTGTCACAAAGGGGGCTTTCTGCTGACCGAAACATCAGCTGTTGTTAAGGTCCCGGCCTCAATTCTGCAATAACTTACGCCGACAGCAACGCCCCGAAACACAGCATCGACCGGAGAAACAGAAAGATTTCTGCCCCGGAGATTCCGGGGCAGAGGAACGTTTTGCGTATGAATTACTGCGCCGGCTGCGAGGCCAGCCAAAGTTTCAACTGAGCTTGAAGAGCTTTCGATGTCTCGATCCGTGCATTTGCCCGATCCAGAGCACGCGCTGTTTCCACACGTCCGCCCGTTGATGCCACCGCTGCAGGATCATCCTTCAATGCGGCAAGGATAACAGGATTCATCGTTGCACCAACAATATTGGGCAGAAGGCGATCCTGTGACCACGGAGCCAGTTTGCTTCGAACCTCTTTCTCATTCGCCTTGACAATATCCCAGACCAGATCCGGCTGCTCGCTTTCGTTTGCGATCAGGGCCAGAGCCATATCAATACGACCCGCCGGAAGCGCACCACTCCAGGCGAATTTCGCATTCTGCTTCACCAGTTCAGGATCGCGCGCTGCTGCGACAGCCGAGAACAGACGCAGCTTTATTTCAGTGCTCTGCGTATTACGGATCTTGTCCGTCATCAGCTTCCACGTCTTTTCATCGGCGTCACGCATGACAATCGTCACGACCGCGCCAACAAGATCCGGCTTCAGGGAAGCTGGAGTTTTCAGCCACAGGGCAAAGCGCTTCTTGCCTTCTGCAATAACATCCTGATCCCCATAAGAACCCAGAGCAGAAATGATCTGTGGCCGCAGCATGGTATCGAGAACATTCTCATCCGGTTTCTGATCCCAGCCAAGGCGAGCAAAAACAGGCTTCAACACACTTCGTGCATAGGCATGGAAAGCCTCCCGATCGGGGCTTCCGATTTCGTAAACATCAGTTGCACTGAAGCCGGAAAGAATGGCGCTGAGAACAGCAATATCACTTTCACCTGCGGCACTCAGCCTGTTCACAAGATCAAACCATTTGGCAACAGGCGCTGTCCCCGCCCTGAACAATGCATATTGATCACCCAGCAGGTTGGCGCGATCAACGGCAGCAAAAGTCGGAACCACTTTCAGCAGAGATGCAAACGCGGCATCATCATAATGCACGCGATAATAACCGCTTTCGCCAAGATTCAGCTTGAGTGGTGCATTGCATCCATGGGCACGGATTTTTATCGGCTTACCGGACAAAACCAGAGATTGGGTCGCAAGACCGGGGCCACCCGCAACAACAGGAATATTCCAGCTCAGCGGCTTCGGATTTGGATCATGAATAACGAAACGGCTTTGTGTCAGCGTATAAACCGTATCCTGTCCCTTGCATGATGAAGCGACATTGACCTCAGGGATACCCGGCTGTGTGATGAAACCTTTCGTGACGCTGGTCACATCCTTTCCGGATGCACTGGAAAGGGCATTCCACAAATCCTGACTGGTCGCGTTGCTATAGGCATGTGCCTTCATATAGGCGCGCATGCCATCGCGGAACTTGTCTTCACCCAACCAGCCTTCGATCATGCGGATGACAAAGCTGCCCTTGCCATAGCTGATTCCATCAAATGCTGAATCTGCTTCACTGATATTATGGATGACCTGCTGGATTGGATGTGTTGAAGGCAGCGCATCAGCCGCCATCGTGACCTCACGTTCGGCATGCTGACGCGGCCAGATGTCCCATTGTGGGTTCATCTTGTCCGTGACCTTGGTTTCCATCCAGGTCGCAAAACCTTCATTCAGCCAAATGTCGTTCCACCATCCCATGGTGACCAGATCACCAGACCATTGATGCGCCATCTCATGGGCGACAACCAGATAGATGGATTCCCGCGTGCGCGGCGTGCTGTTGGCCGGATCAAACAGAAGATAATTATCGATATAGGTCAGCGCACCCCAGTTCTCCATCGCACCGGCCTGATAGTTTCCGGGAATGGCGATCATATCCAACTTCGGAAGCGGGTATTTGACGCCAAAATATTCGTTATAATAAGGAAGTATCTGCGATGCGGCGCTAACGGAATATTTTCCCTGACTCTCCAGACCGTCAGCTGCCCATGTCGAGATCAGAGTGCCGTTTGCCTCTCCCTTGACAGAGCTCATCTCTCCAGACAGCAGCGCAAGAAGATAGGTCGACATGCGCGGCGTCACCCCAAAGGAAACGCGCTTCGTCTTTGCGTCTTTCTGCGTTGTGCCGATAATCGGCATATTGCTGACGGCCGCATAATCGAATGGCAGAGATACATTAAGCTGAAATGTCGCCTTGAATGCAGGCTCGTCCCAGCATGGGAACATACGTCGGGCATCCGCCACCTCGAACTGGGTGACGATCATGCGCTTTTTCTTGCCATCCTGCCCTTTGTAATCGGACACATAGATGCCATTCGGGGTCTTGAGGATCGGTCCGGAATAAGCGATCGTCAGCGTATGACGTCCTGCGGGAACTGGTGACGCAAAATGCAGCGTTGCAGTCTGCGCCTTCTCGTCCATGCTGACTGATGCAGGCACGTTGCCATCAAGAACTGCCGATCCAAGCTTAAGGCCTGCCTGATTAAGCACGATATCAGGGGTCGCGGAGCGAACATCAACCGTAACCGTCTCGTGGCCTTCTATCGTCAGATCGGAAATATTCGTTTTCAGATCTATGACATAAGATGACGGCACAACTGTTTTCGGCAGTTCGCCGGGCATAGCATCAAAAGAAAACGGGGCTTCGGCATGTGCTGCGGAGAGGAAGGGAACTCCTCCGAGCAATGTTGAAAGAACGAGCAGACGACGCATGGGGCAAACCCCTTTCCTGAACCAGTAAGCAACGCACTTGTCATGCGCAATTGCCCTGGGGCTTAGCACAGTGTTCCCGTCAAGACACTGCGCCCTTGCCAATTAATCCGCCTTTATCGGAAAGATCGGATCAACAGTTCAGGAACATCAGAGGGATCGACGATTTTCCAAAAAACAGAGCATGGATCTTAAGGTCTCAAGAGATGAATCAGTGGGGAACAGATTGAAAACGTCGTTGTCAACACTCTTGCGCCCCGTCTGTTCGCCGCCCATCAAGGATATGACACTCGCAACGCCAGCCTGCCTGCGGAGCAATACAAGTATCCGCGAACATAGTGTCAGCCGCTCAGACTGCCGCAAACCTTCAAAACTGCTCTGCTGGCACAGGATCTCCGCCTGCCCTGAAGTCATACCTGCATCACGACGCGCCTGCTCTATATCGGACGCATCCGACGATCCGCTTTCTGCCAGCATGACATAGCGCATATTGGCCAAAAATGCCTTCATCACCAGATCCGGAAGAGATGCCGAGCGTTTTTCCGGCAGGAAGAGAAGACACACGGCAAGACCGACAATACTGCCGATGACATTATTTCCTGCACGCGTCAGACCAACGATCCACCCAACATCAGAGCCGACAAGATCCGTGACCAGAACAAACAGCTGCGTCATGAACAGAACACACAACGTATAATTCACGCTTCGCAGAGCAATCGTTGCCATTGAAAGAGGAAAGATCAGCAGGAGAATAAGCCATGGCGGAAAAATCGTGCCACTGACCGCAGCGAGGATGCCCCCCGCAATGCTTCCTGCAACACGCTCTATCGTGCGTGACATGGTTGCATTGCGGCCCGGCTGCACAACAACGACAACTGCCATCATGGCCCAATAAGCATAAGGAAGGTGGAACTTGATGGTTATCCCGAGAACAATGAGAACACCAACCGTCAGACGAAGCGCATGCCGGATCAGGGCGCCGCGATCCTGACGCATGGAAGCCGTCAAAGCCGAGGACAGTTCAGACCCGTCTTCAACCGTCCGGACGCGCCAGCATTCCTGCAAATCCGTCAGGGCATCTGCGATCCATGAAGCGCCACGCGTAAACAGCGTGTCATCCCTTTCTCCATGCCGCTTCAGACTCCTTATATATCGCTCAAGAGCAGTCGCAGAAGGCTGTGAACGTTCCAGTTCCTGCGCCACCCGTTTCAATGC
>JAAYUA010000144.1 GCA_012517935.1 Acetobacter sp.
GTTTCCTCAATCTGCTGTTTCTGTAAACCTGTCTGAAAACTGACAAAACGAATACCCGGCACTGAAAGAAGTGGCGCGAAAAGAGATGGATGCATCGAGCGCCGTCGATCAATACTGCTTGGACCAATCTGCTCAGGCCGCAATGCCCCCGCCCAGACCAAACCCACAACCATTCCTTTGCCAGCAGGCCGACTGCGTTTGCTCGCCGCGGAAGAAAAAGGCCGCAAATATGGCGCTCCAGGCAATCTGTCATAATTGATATCGAGTCTGAGCGGCAGACTGGCCAATGGACAATGAAAATCGAAAACTTGATCTGAAGTCAGTTCATTCAGAACCGATTTAATGCCCCTGATGCTTTGGAAAAGACGTGTCAGCGCCGGTGGAACCTGAACAGTAACATCTGCACCATTTTGCGCCAGTATCTGGGCAAAACGAATAAATTGCAGCGAATCTCCATATCCCTGCTCGGAATGAAGCAGAATACGACGCCCGTCGAGAGCTTCACCCTGCCATAATTGAGCAGCAATATCCTGACGCGGGGTCTGGCTATACCGCCAACGCCATTCATATTCGGACCACCCCTCCTGTGTGCGCCCTGCCTTGAGCAGCGCAACAGCATAGGAAAAATGTGACGATGCGTGATCAGGTCTCTGCAATATTGCACGCCGAAGAACTTCAACGGCTTTTTCTGATTGATTTAAAGAGAGCAGCGCATGCCCGAGATTATGCAGTGCAGCAGGATGATCGGGCGAAAGTCGGAGAGCCTGCTCCGCCGCCTCCAGCGAAGCCTGAAACCTGCCTTCAGATGCAAGCGATGAACTGTAATCAACGTAATAATCCGGATTGTTGCTCCTGAGCGCAATTGCATGTGACAGGATATCATTTGCCGGAGCGGTATCTCCCCTCATCGCAATCAGCCTGCCCAGACGATGCCATGCATCGCTATAGTCCGGATTCAGCTTCAGGCTGCGCCGATAAAACATTTCGGCGCTCTGAAATTTTCCAAGAGTTTCAAAGGCAGCTCCTGTCACAAAACAGGCGTTCGCGTTGTCCGGTGTTGTTTCAGCCACCTTTGCAAGTTCAGCCAGAGCGTCTGCCCGATGACCGGTCTGGCGAAGACATTCCACCAACAGAAGACAGGCAACATGACTCGGAGATAAACGAACCGCACGACGCAGGGGCGGAAGCGCACATATCGGCCGTTTCTCGGCAAGGCGTATCTGCCCCAGGAGAATCAGGGCGGCAATATCATTGCTTCTTCCGGAAAGAATGGACAAACACTGACGCCTTGCCCTTTTCAGGTCGCCATCTTTTATGGATCTGGAAATTTCTGAAGGCATTGCACCATAAGGTGTGAGAAACTGCATCAGAAATAGCCCGGAAAATATAATGAAATCGATCGTGACGAAGACTTGCGAACAGTCATCGCCGGTGAGTTTCATTCCTTAATCGAGCAAATTAGTTAAAAAACTTCTAAAAAATGGACCTGTCAGAAAAATTGTTAATTTTTCTACATAATTTCAATAAAAATACATGAAAAATACGGACTGGACATGTCGTGAAACATGCCCAGTTAACCGGGATATTTACTCGTCGTAAGACAGAAGGGAATGAACCGGAACGTCCAGACGATCGCGCCCACGCAATCCCGTCAGCTCGACCAAAACAGAAACACCGATCACATCCGCACCCACGCTGCGCAGCAATGCGATCGACGCCGCAAGCGTGCCGCCTGTCGCCAGAAGATCATCCGTCACAACAACGCGCTGACCCGGTCGAACCGCATCCACCTGAATGTTCAGACTGTCCGCACCATATTCCAGATCATAGCTGTGGCTGACTGTCTCTCCCGGCAGCTTGCCCGGCTTGCGCAGCATGACGATGCCACATCCCAGACGTGTCGCCAAAGGCGCTGCCGTCAGGAAGCCCCGCGACTCAATGGCCGCCAACTGGTCTGGTTGCCAGGGCGCCACTGCATGCGCCATGCGTGCCGTTGCCATCTGCCAGGCATCTGCATTCCGCAGCAGAGTGGAAATGTCATAAAAGAGGATGCCCGGCTTCGGAAAGTCCGGAATTTCACGGATAAACTGCTTCAGATCAATATCAGACATGCCACCCAGCCATAACTATCACAAGACGACGCTTTCCGCGCCCGGAGCGTGCTTAGAGCATACGCGCTCCGGATCGAAGCATTTTATCAACAGAACATCTGTCCCGGCTTGACGAGCCGTCTCAGCAGAGACAACCCTGTCCATCCTGAAAAACCGATCACACGGGAAAGATGCGGAATGTCACAAGGTAAACTTGTTCTCGGCACAAAACGCTATTCATCATGGTCCCTGCGTGGATGGCTCTGTGTGCGTCTGGCCGGATTGGACGTCACGGAGGAAGTCATTCCTCTGGGACAGGAAGAGACATCCCTGCGCATTCAATCCCTCTCTCCAAGCGGTAAGGTTCCATATCTCGAACATAACGGCATTCAGACATGGGACAGTCTCGCCATTGCGGAATATTGTGCTGAACATTCTGCCTTCATCTGGCCATCCGACCCCCACGCCCGCGCCTTCGCCCGATCCATTTCAGCTGAAATGCACGCCGGCTTCATGCATCTGCGTCAGGCTCTGCCGATGAATCTCGGTCGCATCAATCGGCCACGCGCAACCCTTCTGTCCGCAGACGTCGCACAGGACATCATCCGGATCACAGCCATCTGGTCACAGGCAAGAAAACGCTTCGGAGATGGATCTCCCTGGCTTTGCGGCAATAATTTCGGCGCGGTGGACGCCATGTATGCACCCATCGTCACCCGTTTTCTCAGCTATGGCGTTCACCTTCCTGATGATGCACGCGCATATGTGGAAGCCGTTCGCGCTCATCCGCTGATCAGCGAATGGTACGATGATGCAGCCGCGGAACCAGCCGCATGGCTGGCCAGCCGTTATGAAGATATCGACTGAGTCATCAAATGCCCCACTTTCGGGTTGCTAACGTTCTGCCCCCCCGGGAACGCTTTGCTCCCGGAGAGGCTGGGGCTATTGCTCTTCTCGCACATCGTCTGGTTGAAAAAGATGAAGTGGTTATTGGAACCGCTCCGGAAACCCCCGTCTTCCAGAACTGCATTTTCCAGAAAGTCACGCCTTCCCGTTTCTGGCCTTTAAACACGACAGAGCGCTACGCCTCCGGCGTTGCAGCTCTTCTGAAGCGCCTGAAACCCGAAATAGTGGAAATACATAACCGTCCGGAAGTCGCTCTGGCCTTGCGTCGACATCTGCCACGACTTCCCTTCCGTCTGGTGCTCCATAACGATCCCTCAGACATGCGCCGGGCGCACACAGCCCGGGAACGCCAGAAACTGACGGAAAAAATGGCCGTCGCCACCGTCTCCAACTGGCTGAGAATGCGTTTCCTCGAAGGATTGCCTGCAGACACTCAGATTGAAGTGCTCCCGAACTGCCTGGATCTCAGCGTTCTTCCTCCTTCAGCCCCTCCAGAAAAACGTGATCCCCTCATTCTTTTCGCTGGAAGAATTGTCTCCGACAAAGGCGCAGATCTCTTCGTTCAAGCCTGCGCCAACGTCTTGCCCCAACGTCCGGACTGGCGTGCCGTCATGATCGGCGCAGACCGTTTCGGCCCGAACTCACCCGAAACACCTTTCCTAAGCACATTACGCCCGAGAGCCGCAGCAGCTGGCGTGGAAATGGCGGGTTTCCTGCCTCATTCCGGCGTTCTGAAAGCCATGAGTCAGGCAGCCATTGTCGTTGCCCCGTCCCGCTGGAACGAACCTTTCGGACTTGTCGCACTGGAAGCCATGGCGTGTGGCGCGGCGATCGTGACTTCACTCCGTGGCGGTCTTCCCGAAGTGGTGGGCAATGATGGATATCTCATCGATCCAGACCGGCCAGAAGAACTGACACAGGCACTACTCCGCCTGACAGCCGACAGCGATCTCCGCTGTGATCTGGCAAAACAGGGCCAACAGCGCGCCGCCCTGTTCGATCTCCCTGAAGCACGCCTGAAACGCCGCCACGCCCACGCTTACTGACGTGTCGTCTTCGCACTTTTTTCGAGAGCCATTTCAATGTCATGCGCCATCTGATCCGCGCTGGAATCAGATGATATCATCTTCAGCAGATGATTGTGATCATCCATAAGATAGAGAATGGAATTATGATCAATGGCATGTTTCATGCCGTCATCCGTATGATGCTGAACCGTAATGCGAAATGCCGCCATAACGGGTTGCAATTCGGCCCTCGTTCCCGTCAGACCGATAATCCGCGGGGAAAAATGCGCCACATATGTTCGCATGACATCGGCAGTATCACGCTCGGGATCAATCGTGATGAAAATTGGCGTAATCTTCCGCCCCTCCTCACCCAACTTTGCCAAAGCGGAGGAAATCGTCCCCAACGTCAGAGGACAGACATCCGCGCAATGCGTGTAACCAAAATAAATCAGGGTATAACGACCATAAAAATCAGCCTGACTGACCGAATGACCATACCCATCCTTCAGCGCGTAAGGGCCGCCAATCACATCATGGAGGCGGGACGTCATAACCCAACGCACGCCAACAGCACCGATCGACAAAACCAATAGAGCCGCGGGAAGAAAAAGCTTCCGCCTGAGACCGTATCCCGCCGAAGGGCCTGCGGTCCGCACACTACCCTTTCTGTCACGACGCCGTTCCTTCATATGCAATACATAGCATAAAAGCGGCTTTCCCTGCATCAGGATGAAATCCTCGCTCCTGCCTCCGAAAAACAGCACTGGTCACGTTCCAATAACTGGGTTAGCAGCAGTCACATGAACGGACGTCTCCATAGCAGGATATATCTGACGACCTTCTGGCCGCTGGTCCTGCTGGTGCTGCTGGTCCGCATTTCCCTTGGAAGTCTGCCCGCTCCTTCAGACCTGTTGCACAGCAATGACAGCGAATTCGCCAGGCTCTCTGTCCTGTGTAGCGATGATGCGCCTCACCCTGCTCCGGATAACGACCACCATTCTGGAACACAGGATGAATCGTTCCTCCTGCTTGATGCTCTGGAACTTCTCACGCCCGGCAACTTGATTTCCCCGCTCAGCAGCCTGTCCGTCATTCTTGTTTCAATGGTCTGGTTTTTTCATCCCATTCGGGGACCACCAGATCGGAAAAATTCTGCAATCTGTCCGCAAGGACCACCCCAGACGACCTGAAATCCCGAGTAGCCCACGCATGAAAATGCGAGGGCTTTCCGTGTTCTCACATTCAGGTCGAAATATGCACAATATCGTAGCCTGCGTGCGCGCAGTCCTGTCTGCGCCAGTCTTTGTCATCAGATTCCCGAACCTGATGATGGACATTCATTTTTCTCGACATCTCCCAGCGCTTAAAGCGGGAGAAGTCTGATGTCTTCTGCCAATTCTTCATGCGCAGTCTTCGCGCGGGTTCATTCTGCTTCACCAAACAGATATACCCATATCTGTGCAAAGACTGTTCAGAAACATCCCACACATGAGACCATCCCGGTTTCCATTGCCGTTCTGCTCTACCCCGGAGTAGATGGAAGAGAATTATTGAAAATTTCTGACAAAATAATCAAAAATCATATGGATGTTAACTTTGTGAGTTACACCGGCAATCCCGTACCAACGAATACGGGAATACTGATTGTACCAACGAACACGCCAGACACACCAATGAGAAAACCAGACCTCCTTCTGGTCCCGGGAAGTCTGCTTCAGGATGCAGAAAATGTTCGACAAGATCAAAGCCTGCTTCTTTTTCTACAAAAACTGGCAGAAAGATCCTCACTCATCTGTGGGGTTTCAACAGGATGTCTCATCCTTGCCGCTGCAGGTCTTCTGACTGGATATCACGCCGTTCCATGCGAAGGCGCAAACACCATTTTTGCTGCAATGGACGTGATAAGAAGCGAAGAAAATATCGTCGTGGATCGAAACAGGATAACAATGACAGACATAAAAAAATGCACTGCATTTCTGTCAACGATGCCTCTATATTTACAGAAATTCGCAGAAATATAGCGATAAACATCCATCACGGCGGGCAATTTCCCTTTCACATGGGAACATTGCTCGCGAAAATATCGCCCCGATGTCCGATCACGACATCATGCCCGGACATTCTCCTCACACGGCCAGTTCCAACCATCACGCCTGCCTCTGCTTCAAAATGGTGACATGACGATTGTATTGCTCTATGAGCTCGCGGCTGGAATGCAGGAGAGTGGTGTCAGAAATGGCACCCGCCGAAGGCGCAGGCTCCCATAATCGCTCAGGCACACCAGAAATATCTGGTGCCAACTGTATTCCATAACGCCGATCTGGAGAGAGACCTTGAATGGTCCGCCGAAGGGGCACGCAGTTTCTGCTGCTGAACTCTCAGGCAAAAGGACAGCGGGAGCGGCAACCGATCACTCCTCTGGCATTACAGCCACATAACAGGGGGAGAGATATGGGCCACACGCGACCGGAATTTTCCACATGCTGCTCCAGATCATCTATATCATCGCCATCAGCGCCGAAGCCATGACCGGCGCCCTTGCCGCAGGGCGACGCCGAATGGACATGTTCGGTGTGATCATCATCGCCACAGTCACTGCGCTCGGCGGTGGCTCCCTGCGCGACATGGTGCTCGGCCACTACCCGATGGGCTGGGTCAGGCATCCCGCCTATCTCGGCTACGTCATCACTGCCGCACTGATCGCCACGGCCCTGGCACGATGGATGCATCACCTCCGCCGCACATTTCTCATTCTGGATGGACTGGGCCTCGTCGCATTCACCCTGATCGGCTGCGCAGTCGCCCGCAACGCAGGCCACCCCGCGGCGATTATCATGGTCGCAGGTATGCTGACAGGATCATTCGGTGGCGTATTGCGGGATGTTCTCTGCAACGAAGTCCCGCTGATTTTTCAGCGCGAACTTTATGCCGTCGTCTCCCTTCTGACCGGAGGCGCTTACGTTCTCCTGCTGGAAGCAGGTTTCCCCGAAACGACGGTCACACTCGGCTGCCTCGCCGGCGGCTTCCTCATCCGTCTGCTAGCCATCCGCTATCGCTGGGAAATGCCAAAATTCGTCTATCACGAGGAGCTGCACTGAGACTTATCGATCCTCAGCGGCGCAATTCCATCGTGATGGGCCCCTCACGACGTCCATGCGTGAACTGATCGACCATCTCATTGCCGCTGTCCATCAGGGAAGACGCCTTTCCTTGCCAGACCAGACGACCGCGATACAGCATCGCAGCTTCATCACCGATCCTCTGGGCTGACGCCATGTCATGCGTAATCGCAATCGCAGTCGAGCCCAGTCGTTTCACGCAATCCACGATCAAACCGTCAATCACTGCCCCCATGATCGGGTCCAGCCCTGTCGTCGGTTCATCAAAGAAGAGAATTTCAGGCTGATCGGCAATCGCGCGTGCCAGACCAACACGCTTCTGCATGCCACCTGAAAGTTCTGCTGGCGACAAATCTCCCACCGATGGATCAAGCCCGACCTGCATCAGAATTTCACCAGCCCGTTTCCGTGCCTCAACGCGATTGAGACGGGGATGACGATCCGCGCGTTCGCGCTTCCCCGGAGCCAGCAGGCCAAACGCAACATTTTCCCAAACCGAAAGACTATCGAACAGCGCACCGTTCTGAAACAGCATCCCGATCTCGCCGATCATTTCGGATCGTTCACGAGAAGACGCCGTCACGATATCCTTGCCGCCAATCTCGATACTTCCTCCATCTGGCTCTATCAATCCAAGAATGCAACGCAGGAGAACGGATTTTCCACTTCCGGACCCACCGATAATGACAAAAGAGGTTCCTTCCTGGACATCAAGATCGATGCCATCGAGAACGACTTTTTCACCAAAGGATTTATGCAGTCCACGAATGCGGATTTTAGGAACGGTGGCCATAGCTGCGTCAATCATCACTGGGCAAAGAACAGGTCGGTCAGCAGATAGTCAAAGGCCAGCAACAGGATGGAGGCCGACACGACTGCCGATGTTGTGGACGCCCCGACACCCTGCGCGCCACCTCTGCTCTTGTAACCATAATAACACCCCATCAGGGCGATCAGGAATCCGAAGACACCGGCTTTCACCAATCCCACCGTCACATCTTCCGCCTTCAGGGAATTGATGGTCGAAGTGATGTAAGATGTCGGAGAAAAGCCGAGTTTCACAACCGCAACGGTAAAGCCGCCCGCAACACCAAGGATATCCGCGACGACAACAAGCAGCGGCAAAGCCACCATCCCGGCAACAAGCCGCGGCGTGACCAGATATTTCATGGGATTGGTCCGCAGGGTCGTCAATGCATCAATCTGATCCGTCACCCGCATCGTTCCGATTTCAGCAGCCATCGCCGCACCGACACGACCAGCCACCATCAGACCAGCCAACACAGGACCAAGTTCACGCGTCACAGACAGAACAACGATATTCGCAATCGCACTCTGCGCATGATATTGCGAGAAACCCGTCCAGGATTGCAGCGCAATAACGCCACCGGAAAACAACGCCGTCAGCGCCACAACCGGGAGCGACAGAAAGCCAGTGTCAAAAAAAGCCTTGCCGAAGACCCTCAGATAATAGGGAGGTCTTACGAGATTCGACAGGCCTTCCGCTGCGAACAGGGCAATCCCGCCAGCATGCTCCACCGCAGAAATAACGAAACGTCCGATCCGCCTGATGATACCGACAGCAGCACTCACAGCATGTCTGCCTTTGGCGAAACGAACGGAAGGGATAAATCCAGAAATCTCATCGTTGATACGATGTCATGTTCCGTCAGCCAAAGCCAGTGCGAAGAAATCTTAATGCTCCACGATCTTGACCCATGACGACAGGCCCGCTTCAACATCCGGGAAAGTGACGTGGCGTTATTGCTGTCCGGTTCAACGGCCTGTGCCCGGTGCAGGAATCGCCGTCCGTGTCCGAATATCGACCGGGGACTGAGTGACAGACACCCCGAACAGGAGTCAAACGATGCGTATTGCGATGATCGGCGGCGGATATGTCGGCCTTGTTTCCGCTGCCTGCTTTGCCGAATTCGGCATTGAAGTCGCAGTGGTCGAAAACAGCCCCGAACGCCTCTCGGCGTTGCAGGACGGACGGATTCCCATCTACGAGCCCGGCCTCGACACACTTGTCGCCAGCAACATGCAGGCAGGACGCCTCTCCTTCGGCGATGACATCGCCGCCGCCGTCAGGGGCGCGGAAGCCGTCTTCATCGCTGTCGGCACCCCTCCCCGCAACGGTGATGGCGCTGCTGACATGCAATATGTCCACGCTGCGGCGAAACAGATCGCTCAGGCCCTGACCGGCTATGCCGTCATCGTCACCAAATCAACAGTTCCAACAGGCACCAGCCGCCGGATTGCCGGCATCATCCGCGAAACCCGACCCGATGCAGATTTCGATGTCGCATCCAATCCCGAATTCCTGCGTGAAGGCAGTGCGATCGGTGACTTCATGCGTCCAGATCGCGTCATCATCGGTCTCGATCTTGACGCACCAGACCGGGGAGCCCGCGCAGAATCCATCATGCGCCGTGTCTATCGCCCGCTGTCCCTGATCGAAGCGCCATTGCTCTTCACTGGGCTCGAGACAGCCGAACTGACGAAATACGCTTCCAACTCATTCCTTGCGATGAAGATTTCCTTCATCAACGAAATGGCGGATCTGTGCGACAAACTGGGCGCCAACGTGCATGACCTCGCACGCGGGATGGGTCTTGATAACCGGATCGGCAAAAAATTCCTGCATCCGGGTCCGGGCTATGGCGGCTCCTGCTTTCCCAAAGATACCTTGGCCCTTTCCCGGATTGGTCAGGAAGCCGGGAGCCCCTGTCGACTGGTCGAAACCACGGTGCAGCTCAACGATGCCCGCAAGATCGGTATGGCTGGCCGCATTATTGCTGCCTGCAATGGCGACATTGCGGGGAAAACCATCGCCGTTCTCGGGCTGACCTTCAAGCCGGAGACCGACGATATGCGCGAATCTCCCTCCATCCCGATCCTTCATCGTCTTTCCGAAGCCGGCGCCACCCTTCGGGTTTTTGATCCCGTGGGTCATGACACCGCACGACCAATGCTGCCGCCAGAAACCATTTACTGCACGGATGCACTCGACGCCGCGACAGGTGCCGATGCCCTGGTCGTGCTGACAGAGTGGAATATATTCCGGGCCATGTCCCCAACTGCCATCAAAAAGGTCATGGCCGGGAAAATCGTCGTGGATCTCAGGAATATCTTCGATCCGCAAGCCATGAAGGAAGCCGGTATGACCTATCAATCCATAGGTCGCCCCGAGAAGATCCGTCATACCTGATCTGACGACCAAACTGCCTAGATTCAGAAACAAAACAGCACTTCACCACATATCTTGACATGGAAACAGCGGGAAACCCTGGTCACCCGCTGGCACCAACTGCCTGCCAATGCTAGGACGCGGACCTGATAGTGCAATCAAACAGTCGTCGTGGTCCGAACCATCCATCCGGCCCGACACTCAAGGAGAGTCCGAATGGCCGCCCCTGACACACAGAAAAAAGTCCGGAAAGTTGTCCTGGCCTATTCAGGCGGCCTCGATACCTCCGTGATCCTTCGCTGGCTCCAGACAACCTATGGATGCGAAGTCGTCACCTTCACGGCAGATCTGGGACAGGGCGAAGAGCTGGAGCCAGCCCGGAAAAAAGCCGAAATGTTCGGCGTGAAGGAAATCTTCGTCGAAGATCTTCGCGAAACATTCGTGAAAGACTTCGTCTTCCCGATGTTCCGCGCCAACACGCTGTATGAGGGCCAGTATCTTCTCGGCACCTCAATCGCACGTCCCCTGATCGCGCAGCGTCAGATCGAAATTGCCGAACAGGTTGGCGCAGACGCAGTTGCACACGGCGCAACCGGCAAGGGCAATGATCAGGTCCGCTTCGAAATCGCCTATTATTCGCTCAAGCCGGACATCACCGTCGTTGCCCCATGGCGCGAATGGGATCTGACATCCCGCACCCGTCTGCTGTCCTTCGCCGAAGAGCACCAGATCCCCATCGCGAAAGACAAGCGTGGCGAGGCTCCGTTCTCTGTAGACGCCAACCTCCTCCACTCGTCTTCCGAAGGCAAACTGCTTGAAGACCCGGCTGTCGGCCCGGAAGAAATCGTCTTCCAGCGCACGATTTCGCCTGAAGCAGCCCCGGACAAAGTCACGGAAATCACCATTGATTTCGTCGCTGGCGATCCTGTAGCCATCAATGGCGTGGCCATGTCACCAGCAACCCTGCTGGCCCAATTGAACGAACTCGGCAAAATCAACGGCATCGGACGCCTTGATCTGGTCGAAAACCGTTTCGTCGGCATGAAGTCCCGCGGCATTTATGAAACACCGGGCGGTACCATCCTGCTGACCGCACATCGCAGCATCGAATCCATCACGCTTGATCGTGAGGCCATGCACCTCAAGGACAGCCTGATGCCGCGTTATGCCGAAATCATCTATAACGGTTTCTGGTTCTCCCCTGAACGCCGCATGCTGCAGGCTCTCATCGACACATCGCAGCAGTCCGTCACGGGCCGCGTCCGTCTGAAGCTCTATAAGGGCAATGTGATCTGCGTTGGCCGTGAAAGCCCCAATAACAGCCTGTATGACACCCGCGTCGTGACGTTCGAGGATGACGAAGGTGCCTACAACCAGCAGGATGCGCAGGGCTTTATCAAACTGAACGCTCTTCGCCTGCGTCTTGGGGCGCAGATCGGCCGTCGCGGCGGAGCACTCTGAAGTTTATTCCCGATGAAAGATGCTGACATGACCCTGAAGACCCGTCTGGCACGCCATCTCGTCTCCATGGTGGCAGCAACCGCCATCACCGTCGGCCTGACAGCCTGTGGGCACAAGGAAGAACCGGAACTTCCACCGGAGCAGATTTTTGCACAGGCTGTTGCGCAAAAAGGCGTTCAGAAACTGCCTGATGGTCTGGCCTATAAAGTTCTCGCTTCCGGCCCCAAGGATGGAGCACAGCCCCGTCAGGGCGATATGATGATGCTCATCTATGAAGGCCGTCTGCCTGATGGTTCCATCTTCGACAGTTCGGACCAGCATGGTGGCGGTGCCTACATGCAGATGCCTCTGGATGGTCTGGTCAAAGGCTGGATGGAAGCCCTGCCGATGATGCATGTCGGCGATACATGGATGCTCTATGTTCCAGCCAATCTGGGATATGGGCATCGTGAAATGGGCATTATCCCGAAAGACAGCCCGCTGATCTTCAAGATCCAGCTTCTTGGCGTCGCACCAGCCCGCTGACCCGGACGGACCTATTGGCGGATATTCTTTCGGATCTCCGCCAATAGGCCTACCAAAACAAGATATTTCAGCTCTTTTTCTTTTTATGAGCCGGCTTTGGGGGCTCAATCATGGCTCTGCAGGCTGGCGAGATCTTGTCCTTTTTCGCCTCCAGACATGCTGCAATCTTCTTTTCGTTGGGAATCGAAAATGTGCAGTATTTAAGGGCATCTCCCTTGCATGCTGCCGTCTGTTCCGCACGCGTGGCTGCATGCGCAGTGCCAGACACTACGCTGACTGCGTATATGAGGACGCCAGCCACAATGTATCTCACCCGCATTCGCTCCCTCCTTTTTGGACATCCATCATCATCTTCACTCGCAGACATTCAAACCTTTTCAAAACACTGTCGGTGTCTCCGGGTTCCTTCTCACCTGAAGTTTATTCTTCCGGCATGTCTTTTGATCTTCCTTCCCGCATGCACAGCAAAAAATAAAAATCACCGACTTTACGCAACAAACTGCGGCATATGCCATCACGGCGGACAGGGCATGGCCGGCTCCGTCCCGCCCCTGACGGGACGGATCGGCAGCATTGCGGCAACGGCTGAAGGACGGGAATATCTGGCTGCAGTTCTGCTCAATGGGCTTGGCGGCCCCATTGTCGCCAATGGCCAGCGTTACTCTGCTGGAATGCCGCCTTTTCGCTATCTGAAGGATGCCGAAATTGCAGCCATCCTCACATGGCTTGCCGCGCAGAACACACCGCCCCCCTCCCCGGTCATCACCGAGCAGGAAATTGCCAACGCCCGGGCCCATCGAATTTCCTCCGGGGAAGTCGCTGAAATGCGTGAACAGCTCGATAAAATTCACCCTTTGCCCTGAAACGACACCTTCCTCCGGACGGCCATCCATCAGGGCAATGAAATCGCTGCTTGACCGCCCTGCGTAAAGGCCGGAAAACAGCCGTCATGCAACGCGTTTTCTCCGGCATCCAGCCGTCCGGCATCCCCCATCTGGGCAACTACCTTGGTGCTATCCGCAACTGGGTAACCCTGCAGCAAGATCATGAATGCATCTTCTGCCTCGTCGACATGCATGCCATCACTGTCTGGCAGGACCCTGCTGAATTGCGGGAAAATACGCTACGTCAGGCGGCGATCCTTCTGGCGGCCGGGATCAATCCCGAACAGCACGTCCTGTTCAACCAGTCTGCGGTAACGGCTCATGCTCGCCTTGCATGGATTTTCAATTGTGTCTCCCGGCTTGGCTGGCTGAACCGCATGACACAATTCAAAGATAAAGCCGGGAAAAACCGGGAAAATCACTCTGCCGGACTATATGTCTATCCCAATCTGATGGCCGCAGATATCCTGACCTATAAAGCAACGCGGGTTCCCGTTGGCGACGACCAGCGCCAGCATATCGAACTGGCAAACGATATCGCCCAGAAATTCAACAATGATTATGGCGTCGAATTTTTCCCGCAGATAGAAGCCATCATTCCTCCCGCAGCCGCCCGTGTCATGAGCCTGCGCGATGGCACGAAGAAAATGTCCAAATCAGATCCATCGGCCCAGAGCCGGATCGAAATGACCGACGATGCCGACACGATCAGCCAGAAGATCCGTCGTGCAAAAACCGATTCTGAACCCCTTCCTTCTGAAACCGAAGGGCTGACGGAACGCCCGGAGGCACGCAATCTTGTCGGCCTTTATGCCGCCATCAGCAACATCACAGCGCAAGAAGTCCTGAACGAATATAACGGCAGCGGATTCGGAGCATTCAAGGATGCGCTGGCCGAACGTCTGAGCGTCACGATCTCACCCATTGCCGATGAAACCCGTCGTCTTCTGGACAATCAGGACCATCTTCTGAATGTCCTGCGCAAAGGTGCGGAGCGCGCCAGTGCAATTGCCGAACCTATCGTCAGCGAAGCTGAAAAACTGGTCGGCTTTCTGAAATAAAGCCGCTGGGGAAGGAACGAAAACATGTCAGAATACGCGCTTCTTTCCCCTCCTCTGACTGAACAAATTCTGGAACGCTCTGCGCAGGTTTTGCAAAAGGCCCGAGAAAGCGGCCAGATGCTGGTAACGGCGGAAAGCTGCACAGCCGGACTTCTGGCCGCTGCTCTGACTTTTCACGCAGGTTCATCAGACGTCGTCGCGGGTGGTTTTGTGACCTATTCCAATGCCATGAAAACAGCGTTGCTCGGCGTCACGACAGCAACCCTTGAACGCTTCGGGGCTGTCAGCAGCGAAACCGTCAGCGAAATGGCCTCAGGGGCCCGCAATCACGCCCCCGGCCTGCCCGTTTCTCTCTCCATTTCAGGCATTGCCGGTCCGGGTGGAGGCAGCGTGTCAAAACCCGTAGGCCTTGTCTGGTTTGGAAGCGCCTCCGCACGCGGTATACTGACCGATCACAAGATTTTCCCCGGCGACCGAACACAGATCCGTTCCGCCGCCGTCCTCCACGCCCTTAATCTTCTGCACAACAGTCTGGAAACATAGGCTTCCTCTTGCTTCCATACTCCGATTAATCCGTTGTAACAGAAACTGTTCCATCGTTTGTTTCCAGGGAAACACCTATGTCAGAAACATCAGAACCGGAAACAAACCAAACCCCTTCCCCCAGTTCAGGAAAAGTAACGCTCGGTTTTTCGCTGAACAAACGACAGATGAGAGCCCGAGAAATTCTGGCGTGTATCATCGTCGCTCTCGCGATTTATACAATCCAGGATTTTATCCCTGCCCTTGCGTGGGGAGTCGTCTTCGCCGTTGCCACCTCCCCACTTTATGAACGCGCCTGTATCCGCTGGCCTGGGGCCTCGAAAACGATCTGGCTGCCTCTTCTCTTCACGACCGCTCTGGCGCTCCTGTTCCTGGTCCCGATGATCCTGATCGCCCGGGAAGCCTTTCGGGAAGCCAGCGATATGCTCCTATGGACCCAGAACGCCCGACAGGACGGCATTCCGGTTCCAAACTGGGTTGGACAGTTGCCTTTTGCCCGGATGGCCCTGACCGAATGGTGGCAGGAAAACCTTACCAATCCTCACCGCGTGCATGAATTTGTCACAGCGTTTAACAGGCACAGCCTGAACATGAGCCGGACGGTTGGATCACAGATCGTCCACAGAAGCACACTGTTCTGCTTCTCCCTTCTGACTCTCTTCTTCCTGCTGAAAAACAACAAGAAAGTGCAGCGTCAGAGTATCATCGCCTCCCGTCGTTCATTTGGAAAACGTGGCGAACTGATTGCCCGCCAAATCATCGCTTCCATTCATGGCACGGTTGCCGGACTTGTTCTGGTCGGCGTGGGTGAAGGATTGCTGATGGGCGTCGTCTATCTGATCGCTGGGCTCTCCCATGCCGCACTTTTTGGCGTCATCACCGCTGTCGCCGCGATGATCCCTTTCTGCGCCATGATCGCCGTCAGCATCGCTTCCGTCATGATCATCGCATCCGGGGCGGCACTTGCCGGAATCATCACATTCTGCATCGGATCTCTGATCATTTTCGTGGCAGACCATTTCGTGCGTCCCGCCCTGATCGGCGGCAGCACCGAACTCCCTTTCTTCTGGGTTCTTCTGGGAATCCTCGGGGGAGCCGAAACATGGGGATTGCTCGGGCTGTTCATCGGCCCTGCTGCAATGGCCACAGCCCATCTGCTCTGGCGGAACTGGACGCGCGAACGGCTATGTGAAGCCGATTCCTTATCTTCCACCACAACACGAAACTGACAGAATTCCGGGCATAAATCGCAGCTATGAGCCACGCGCAGCCCGGCTGTCCATATCCATATGATGACTTTTCCTGTGTCTCTGGTGTTGGCTGACACAAAATAACAGCCAAAATGGCAGGCCGGCGCATGAAAAGTTACGCGGCCATATCTTCAGAAACGGGGATAACAGAATGCAATCAGTGGAAATTCTGGCTGCCGGAACGTGGAACAGTTCAACTGCAACCGAACATTTCATTGCAACATGGAAAGACAGGTTTCTTCGACGCGGGCCGCTTCAACTGGCATCAGGGAAACGAGTTCTGCTCGAACTGGAGCAAACAATCTTTCTGCGTGACGGAGACGCTCTAAAACTGAAAAGCGACATAATCGTCAGTGTCCGTGTCCAACCGGAATATCTGCGCCGGATCACGACTTCTACACCAGATGAACAACAGGGCATCGTCGCATATCTTCAGAAACAGAAACGTCCTTTTCTGATCTCACCTACCGGCATGATCGTCAGAGCCGTGGACATTTCAGAACCGCAACTGGCGATCTTCAATGCATCTTCGGAAGAAATTGTTGCCCCGTTCAATGTTCCCGCACTTCCGGAACATTACGCAGCATAACAACTGCCATTTCTGGAAACGGTCCTGACAGGGTCATCACACCCTGTCAGTCACCTTCCTTATCTCCGGCGCACAGCCTTCGATAACTCTTCCAACTGCGCCAGAACCCGAGGCAGCGTCTCTTTCGTCGGTGCCAGATCCTGATCCAGAGTTTCAGACAGCGTTGCGAGCAACGCCGAAGCCACAACGGCCCCGTCAGCAATTCCGGCTGCTTGCGCCGCCTGTTCGGGCGTTCTGATGCCAAATCCGATCACAATCGGCAGATCCGTCGCAGCTCTCAAACGTGGCAGAGCAGCCTCAAGATCGGCTGCACTTGCCGAACGTGTTCCCGTAATGCCGGTGATGCTGACGTAATAGACAAAGCCGGACGCATGACCAAGAACCAGTTTCAGACGTTCATCCGTAGTTGTCGGCGCAACCAGACGGATCATGTCGAGCCCGGCTGGCTCCATGAATTTTTCCAGCGCCGCTGATTCCTCTGGCGGCATGTCGACAACGATCAGGCCATCCACCCCGGCTTCCGCCGCTACCTGACAGAAGCGCTCATAACCGTAGCTTTCAATCGGATTGAGATACCCCATCACGATCAAAGGTGTCTCGGAATCATCCTCACGAAAGGCCCGCACCATCTCGAGCAATCTATCGAGCGTAGCTCCAGCTGCCAGACCGCGCTGTGCCGCCAACTGGATGACCGGACCATCTGCTGACGGATCTGAAAACGGCATGCCGATTTCAATAAGATCCGCCCCAGCGTCCGGCATGGCTTTCAACAGAGCAAGAGAAGTCGCAAAATCAGGGTCGCAGGCTTCAACATAGGGAATCAGAGCTCCGCGCCTTTCGGCCCGGAGTGCTGCGAAACGACGGGCAATACGGCTCACAGGCTCACTCCCAGATGCTTGGCCACAGTGTCGATGTCCTTGTCACCCCGACCGGAAATATTCACCACAAGCACGGTTTCCGGGCTGAGTGTCGGGGCAATTTTCTTCGCATATGCAATGGCATGGGACGATTCCAGAGCAGGAATAATGCCTTCCATCCGGGTGCAGAATGTGAAGGCATCAAGCGCTTCACTATCCGTCGCCCCCACATATTCAACGCGTCCAATATCATGCAGCCATGAATGTTCCGGGCCGATCCCCGGATAATCAAGACCGGCACTGATCGAATGAGCCTCGTCAATCTGACCGTTCTCATCCTGCAGAAGATAGGTCCGGTTGCCGTGCAGCACCCCCGGACGCCCACGTTCGATCGATGCCGCGGTTTTGCCGCTGTCGAGCCCCAGACCAGCAGCCTCGACTCCAATCAGCTTCACCGAATTATCATCGAGAAACGGATGGAAGATTCCCATGGCGTTGGAGCCACCCCCAATCGCCGCGACAATAACATCCGGCAACCGTCCTTCGGCCTCCATGACCTGACGCTTCGTTTCATCACCGATCACGCATTGGAAATCACGAACCATCGCCGGGTATGGATGCGGGCCAGCCACCGTTCCCACAAGGAAATAGGTGTCATGAACATTGGCAACCCAATCACGCATTGCCTCGTTCATCGCATCCTTGAGGGTTCCAGCACCTGCCGTCACCGGCACAACCTCGGCGCCGAGAAGCTTCATGCGGAACACATTCGGCTGCTGACGTTCAACGTCCGTTGCACCCATGTAAATGACGCACTTCATACCGAACAGCGCACAGACCGTTGCGGTCGCCACCCCGTGCTGTCCCGCGCCGGTTTCAGCCACGATGCGGGTTCTTCCCATGCGGCGGGCAAGAAGAATCTGCCCCATCACATTGTTGAGCTTGTGCGACCCGGTGTGGTTCAGCTCTTCACGTTTCATGAAGATTTTCGCACCACCCAACTCTTCAGTCATGCGTCTGGCAAACCAGAGCGGGCTGGGACGACCAACATAATCCCTGAGATAGAAATCCAGCTCTTTCCGGAAGGCAGGATCGGTCTTGGCCCGGCTATATTCCCGGTCCAGTTCCAGCAGCAGAGGCATCAGCGTTTCAGCGACAAAACGCCCACCAAAAACGCCACCAAAACGACCGGATTCATCGGGACCCTGTCGTAAACTATTCACTTCTGTCACCGCCGTCATCATGCCTGCACTCTCTCTCCGGTACACCCTTACAAAATGGCATATCGGCATATCAGACTCTTGCCCAGACCTCCATGCGCGGCATCGACACGGCTTGCCCTTGTCCGCAGAGAAGGGGCATATCCATTTCAATCATCTGCTTTGAAGCGGGAGCCTGCATGTTCCTGGCACATCACCCCGGCCAGCCGACCCGAACAATTACAAAAGCGGAAGATGCCGCTCATGCCCCCTGGCTGGATCTCATTGATCCAACAGAAGAAGAGCGCGACATGGCCTCGAAACTCTGCGGCCAGCCACTGCCAACCCACGCCAATCTGGAAGAAATCGAAAGCTCCTCACGACTGCGCACAACCGACACCGCCGTTTTTCTGTCCACGCCGCTCGTGAGGCGAACAGATGAGCAGTATATGAGCTATCCTCTCGGTTTCGTGCTGACAGCAACGCATATCGTCACTGTCCGTTATTCCGACTATGCCGCTTTCAATCTTGTTGCCCAACAGATTACGGACCGCAAATCAGACGTCAGGCCGGATGAAGTCATAGCCCTTCTGATGGAGGCCATCGTCGATCGTCTGGCTGATATTCTGGAACATCTGGGGCAAGCCCTCAGCGTCCTGTCACGCGACATCTTTGAAAGCCCCCGCCCCTCCGCCGGGAAACAGGCTTCATGGCAACGCTCCCTCCTGCGACGCGTCGGACAGTCAGAAGATCTCTCCTCCATGGTGCGCGACAGTCTTCTCGGCCTTGATCGCGTCTCCATTTTCATGGGCGAAAGTCACCGCAGTTCTTTTACCTCCTCTCTCGCCCCACGCATGGCAACCATCAGCCGCGATATCACCTCCTTGAACGATTTCGTTGCCCAGATGACCAACAAGATCCAGTTCCTGCTGGATGCTGCACTCGGCTTCATCAACATCGAGCAGAATGACGGAATGAAGATCCTGACCGTCGTCTCCTTCATTGGTGTCACGCCGACCCTGATTGCAGGTATCTACGGCATGAATTTTATCAACATGCCTGAACTCAAATGGCCGTTAGGCTATTATTATTCGTTGTCCGCCATGGTGCTTTCAATCATCATCCCACTGCTCTGGTTCCGCCGACGTGGATGGCTTGGGGGCTCGGAATAATAACGTTTCCGGACTGTCGTTTCTGCTCCGGGAAACAGACCTGTTTCGACATCCACTTCCACCGTCGGATCAGAGACAACTGTCCTCCTCCCTGCCGAATCCACGGGAATACGGGAAAAACCTTGCTTTTCCGCCCGCCACGTGCTTCAAGCCGCGTCTTCCCTGCCGGGTACATGGCATCGTGCCCGGCTATACCCGCCGCTTCCATCTTTTCATTTCAATGAAATGGAAGCACCGTTTCCGGAAGGGTCCGGAACCGTCGGGTTGAAACAATCCGGAGGGACATATGCCACTTTATGAGACAGTGCTGATGGCGCGTAGCGACATCAATCAGCAGCAGGTCGAAGCCATCGCCGAAGGTATCAAAACCTATCTCGAAGGCGAAGAAGGTTCGATCAAGAAGCAGGAATACTGGGGCCTTCGCTCCCTGGCATACCGCATCAAGAAAAGCCGCAAGGCGCATTACATGCTCCTCGGTCTTGACGCGAAGCCAGAAGCCATCCGCGAGATCGAGCGCCAGCTCAGCCTCAACGAAGACGTCATGCGCGTCCTGACGCTGCGTGTTGACGAAATCGACGAAACTCCCTCTCCGGTTCTGTCCCGCAAGGGCGAAGACCGCGGCGAGCGTGGCGGTTTCCGTGGACCGAAGCCCTCTGGCCGTTTCGAAAGCGGTCGCGGCCGTCGTGGCGGTGACGACCGTGAGGAATATCGTGCCCGTGAAGAGCGCGGCAACGTTGTCGAAGACGTGACGGAGTAACAGCAGATGTCCGAAACCAGCCAGATCAATCCGGCCGGCCGTCGCACCGCTGTTGGTGCACGTCGTCCGTTCTATCGTCGCCGCAAGGCATGCCCGTTCTCCGGCGCAAACGCACCGAAGATCGACTACAAGGACGTGCGCCTTCTGAGCCGCTTCCTGTCCGAGCGTGGCAAGATCGTGCCGAGCCGCATCACTGCGGTCTCCGCCAAGAAGCAGCGTGAACTGGCCCAGGCCATCAAGCGCGCTCGCTTCCTTGCCCTGCTCCCCTACGTCGTGAGCTGAGGAGAACGGTCATGGCCGCAACTGAAGTCATCCTTCTCCAGCGCGTTGAGCATCTGGGACAGATGGGCGATCTCGTCCGCGTGAAGCCGGGTTATGCCCGTAACTTCCTGCTGCCGACGGGTAAAGCCATCCGCGCCAACAACGCCAACCGTGCACGCTTCGAGCAGGAGCGCGCGCAGCTTGAAGCACAGAACATCAAGCGTCGCGAAGAGGCCGAGCGTCTCTCCGAGCGTATGGATGGTCTGTCCGTCATTCTGATCCGCCAGGCCGGTGACGGTGGAAACCTTTATGGTTCCGTCTCCACCCGCGATATCGCTGTTGCAGTTACCGAAGCTGGTCTGACCATTTCGCGTCAGCAGGTTTCCCTGCCGCACCCGATCAAGCAGCTTGGTCTGTATGACGTTCGCGTTGCTCTGCATCCGGAAGTCACGATCATCGTGCGCATCAACGTCGCACGCTCCGCTGAAGAAGCAGAGCGTCAGGCGAAGGGCGAAGCTATTGATATCGAAGCTGACGATGAAATCGTCGCCGAAGATGTCGTGGCTGAAGAAGTCTCCGCAGAGGAAGCTCCGGCCGCATAAGGCTGGAGTCTTTTTTGCAAGACACGGAAAAGCCCGGCCTCTGGTCGGGCTTTTTTCGTTTCTCAGATCAATAATTCCTGAAAAAGAACTGACCTGTCGCTCAAGGAAATAAGTACTCTTCCATTTTTTGGCCTGAACGGTCTTATGGCTGGCATTTTACGCACCAGAAAACCGCAGAACGGCAAAATGCCTATTACGTGAGCACGACCTCACCATCATCGCTCTGGATGAAACAGTCAGGCTTACAGAAGCTTCATTCCATCGTTTCATATCCGATGAATGATCACAGCCTCATTTCAATACGAAAAACATCCAACCCAGAGCATGAAAGCAAAGGCCATACCTGCCGTCAGCAGGATCACCTCTGCCCTCAAAGCTCATGCGGCGCAGGGCACTTCTGACGCACATCAATCGTCCGCATTCCCGCACCCATGCCAGCGGCGAGACCCTGCTCACTGTCCTCAAACACAATGCAACGATCAGGATGAACACCAAGGCGGGATGCTGCCAAAAGCCAGCCATCAGGAGCAGGCTTTGGACGCGGCATATCCTCTACTGTCACCACAACCCTGAACGCATCATAAAGCCCGGTACTTTTCAGAGCCGCCGTGACAATCCCACGCGTTCCGTTTGAGACAACCCCCATGGGGCGCTTCCCCCTGAAAGCACGGACAATATCTGTCACCGCCGTATTCTCAGAGACCGAATGCATCAGATCAAGCACAGCCTCACGCGATCGGCTGAGAATACGTTTCTGGTCGAGAATACAGTCAAAATCCTGCTCCATATGCTGAAGCAGAACCTCTTCCGTAACGCCGCCCTTGGACTGAAACCATGTTACAGGCACCTCAAGACCGGCCACATCCTGCAGAACGGCCTGCCACGCTTTCAGATAAAGCGGCAGGCTGTCTACCAATGTTCCGTCACAATCGAACAGCAGCGCCTCTGTCACGGAAACGACGTCCGATGGAACGGAAAGCTTTCTGCAATCCGTCGCAAAGGCATGAATGCATCCTTTTCGAAGGAATGCACCCGAACATATGAACCGTCGGGTTTTTCAACGAACACGGTATCATTCCAGTCGGCTGCACTGATGCCGGTCCATAACGTCAGAACGATATCATCTGATTTGCCATTCATCTGCCCTTTCAGGAACAGACGGGCATCACCACTGGAGGGCGGCGTGTGCGCCAATGGACCCCAGCCGTCTTTATGGCCGTTGATCCACTGGTTGAGAACACCGACCTCAGCGTCTGTCAAATCGCGGCGGTGCCGGATGGGACCCGTTTCAATCTGTCCTGACACAATCTGCGGAAAGCTGACTGGTTGAAAATTCGGCAGGGCAAAAAACCAGACACCAAGTGCACTGAGCGTCGTGAAGCCAATGAATGCGAGGAGAAATATGGTTTCCTTGCGCATCAACAGATATTCCTTACCCTCTAAGCGCTGCGATCACACGCTGAACCTCGGTATCGAGCAGTTCAGGATGAATTGGCAGCGCCAGTATGCGTGTCGACAAATCCTCCGACACCGGAAGAGCCTTCCCGTCATGATGATCACGGTAAGCAGGCTGCCAGTGAAGCGGCAGAGGATAATAAATGGCTGAAGGCACACCCGCAGCCTTCAGACGCTCCTGAACAGCCTGACGCTCTTCGCTGTCCTTCAGCAGAATGGCATAGACCGCCCATGCGCTGCTTGAAACAGGTACTCGGGCTGGCGTTACAACATGACCGGACAAACCTGCGTCATACATGCAGGCAATCGCATCCCGCCGCGCCAGCTCGTCCTCGAAATAGTCCAGCTTCGCAAGCAGAACAGCCGCCTGCAACGTATCAAGACGCCCGTTCATTCCGGTCCGAAGAACCTGATATCGGGTCTTGCCCTCTCCATGGGTTCGCAAGGAGCGATAGAGCTCAGCCCGCTCGGCGTCATTGGTCAGAATTGCGCCGCCATCACCATATCCGCCCAATGGCTTTGACGGGAAAAATGACAGCGTCGTCGCAACTGCTTCGCCACCAAGCTTGCGACCATCATAAGACCCGCCAAAAGACTGAGCACAGTCGTCGAGAAGAAACAGACCTTCGGCTTCAGCAATGGCACGCAGTTCAGCCCATGGTGCTGGCTGGCCGAACAGATCGACGCCGACAATCGCACGGGGCGTCAGCTTCCCCGCCTGCCTTACATCTGCAATCCGCTGTTTCAGACTGACTGGATCGATCTGGAACGTCAGCGGATCAACATCGACAAAAACCGGCGTGGCGCCGAGAACAAGCGGCACCTCTGCCGTGGCGGTATAGGTGAAGGCGGGCAGAAACACGGCATCGCCGCGACCAATCCCTTCAGCCATCATCACGATCTGAAGCGCATCCGTGCCAGATGACACGCCAACACAATGCTCCACCCCGGCATAAGCCGCCAGACGCTCCTCAAGCTCCTGAACTTCCGGTCCCATCACGAAGCGGCAATGCTCCAGAACCGTATCAATTCGCTGTCGAAGGGCCGAGCCAAGCCGCTTCTGCTGAGCAGCAAGATCAAGGAAAGCAATCGGTCTGTTCTCAGGCTGCATATCAGCTCCCGTTGGTGCAGAACTCATGGCGCGGCAGACATGGGGTCTGCCGCAGCGATCTCCTGGTCCGAAAGCGCATCCGGCGCGCTTCCTGTCGGATTGTGGATGAACTCGGGCACAAGTTTCCCCAGTTCGGCAATAGCCGCGGCTGCATTACCGGCATGAGCCAACCCGGTGATCCGATCAATAACACGCGTAACATCAGCCAGATCAACAAGCCGGGGGCGCGCCACCAGCAAGCCCGGAGCATCACTCGGCTCCGGTGCCTCCCGGCCATGAAACAATTCTTCAAACAATTTTTCACCCGGACGCAGGCCCGTGAAACGGATTCCGACATCGACATCCGGACGAAGCCCCGCCAGACGAATGATCTGCCGCGCCAGATCAACGATCCGCACCGGCTGCCCCATATCCAGCACGAAGATGCCGCCTTCCCTCAAGGCAGCATCCGTATCTCCACCCCGCCCTTCCGGGGTTTCGGCTGCGGCAAGCCCACGCACCATCGCCTGAAGAACCAGCCCGACCGCCTCCGGAACCGTCATGAAATAACGGCTGATATCCGGATGGGTCACGGTCAGCGGCCCACCACGTTCCAGTTGATGACGGAACAGGGGCACAACCGATCCATTGGACCCAAGAACATTGCCGAAGCGCACGGTGACGCAACGCATCGCAGCACCATCACCCGATGCACGCGCCATGACATCCAGCGCCTGACAATACATCTCCGCGCCGCGCTTGGCCGCTCCCATCACGCTGGATGGGTTCACCGCCTTGTCTGTGGAAATCAGAACCATGGCGCGAACTCCATGGCGTGACGCAGCAGCCGCCACAACACGGGTGCCATGGATATTCGTTAGCAGCCCTTCGCAGGGATTATGCTCCACAATGGGAACATGCTTCAGGGCAGCGGCATGAAACACCAGTTCAGGCTTGTAATGCGCCATAACAGCATCGACGCGCTCTGCATCACGAACATCTGCAACAACGACTTCGCGTCTTACATGCGGATATTTCTCACCCAGTTCGACATCGATTTGCCACAGCGCAAATTCGCCATGATCCAGCAGCACAATCAATCCGGGCGCGAATGAAGCAATTTGTCGCACCAGTTCCGAGCCGATCGTGCCACCCGCACCTGTTATCAGAACAGTCCTGTCACGGATCAGACGATCCATGCCCGCCCGATCAAGCGGCCATTGCGGACGATTCAAAAGATCCTCAAGGGCAACAGGCCGCAACTCCACCTGATCCGCAGGCGTCAGCGCCGTCAGAACGGGGGCACGTTCGACCACGATGCCATATTTCTCGGCGGCATCGAGAACCAGACGCATTTCCTCGCCACGAAAACCGGGATCCGTGATGACCAGACTTTCCGGCAGCGCCCCGGTCACCGCCATCCCATCCAACAATGTCGCAATGTCGGTGACATGCCCCAGAATCGGAACATTGTGGATGCGACGCCCGGTCTGATTGGCACTCTGCCCGATCAGACCCGCAACCTTGAGTCCGGATGCCGGATTGCGGACAATCGCGCGCAGGAACAGATCGGCCACATGATCGGCGCCAATCAGAACCACCCGCTTCTGTGCTGCGGCCCGTGGGCCAATGCCATAAACCAGACGATAGGCAATCCGCAGCCCCCCGAGCATCACCAGAAGGACCAGGAAATAGATGATCGGAAAGGTCAGACTCGGCAGAGGATAACCCGTCAGCTTCAGTCCCAGCGTAAACAGCAGGGAACTGGCCAGAGAGGCGCCTGCGATCCGCAACAGATCCGCAATGCCGGAGAATCTCCAGTATTGCTGCGGGATTCTGAACGGCACACCGCTGACAACAAGCGTTATCGCCCCTCCGGCAAGCAGCCAGAGCGGATGCACAAGACCATCCTCAGGCGCAGCCAGCCAACGTGCGAGAGGCGCGGCAAGAGCCGCAACAATCCCGTCAATGAACACATTGACAAGAATCCGGTTGAATGGCTGCAACCTTACAGTCAGGGAGACGCCAGCAGGGCGTTGCGATATCGTCACCCTGCTCCTATAGCGCTGCCACGACGCCTTGCAAAAAAAACCGGCAAGAAACATGTGCCGACAGTGAAATCGCAGACGGTCGACAACCGGACTTCACCCTCAGGGAGAGGTAGATGATTTATGGCTCCTGGCCACTTCTGCTGATCGCTCCAACGATCCTTCTGTCCGCCGCCATCGTGTGGCGCATGATCGACATGGGCATCATGGATACCCCCGGCCACCGCAGCGCCCATACCCGCCCGACACCCAAAGGCGGTGGTGTGGGCGTTCTGGTCGCGCTGCTGATTTTCCTGCCGGTCATGCGGGTCGCCTGCGACCTGCCTGCCTTCAGCCCCTCCCTTGCGGCAATATGGCTCGCAACCGCAGGGCTTGGCGCCTTCGCTTGGCTGGACGACATCAAGCAATGGCCCGCCATCTCCAAACTTCTGGCACAATTCATCGCCGCTTTTGTCATTTGCTGTGGTTTTCTTGTCAGCCAGCCAGACTTCGGACTGGTCAACGCCGTCATCGCTTTCCTCTGGCTGGTTTTCGCGACAAACGCGATCAACTTCATGGATGGCCTGAATGGTCTGATCTCAGGCACCCTGCTGACTGCTGGTGCACTCATCGCCATGCACTACAGCGAGAGCAATCCAGCGCTTCTCTGCTCCGGCGCACTCATGGCAGCAGCCCTGAGCGGCTTTCTCCCTTTCAATTTCCCAAAAGCCAAAATCTTTCTGGGAGATGTCGGCAGTCAGGGCTGCGGCATTTTCTGCGCGGCAATGGCGCTGGCACCAGCTGGAATATTACGCTCCGCAAGCATGGAACCCTGGCTTCTTGTGCCAGCTTTGCTCTCAGGCCTTCTTTATGATGTCACATTCACCCTGATCCGCCGCGCACGTGCGGGTGACAGCCTGATGGAAGCCCATCGGGGGCATCTTTATCAACTTGCATATCGTGGAGGCCTACCAGCAGCGATCATAGCCTGCATTCACTGGCTTTTCGCCTTGTGGGGTTATGTCGCCCTGCAGATGTCCGCTGCAATCACACACGGCAATTTCGAGACAGCCGTCTTATTGATACTCTTGCTCATCCTTCCACAACTTGGCTGGACAGGACTGGTCATCCGCAGAGCACAAAAAATATCTGATCGCTGGTAAGCGGGCGTGGAAACACTCCCACGCCCAATACCAATTATTTCTTCAGCGTCAGCGTTATGCCCTCGCCGCCAGCCGCCAGGCGTGCACCCTGACTGCTGCTGGTGAATTTAATCCGGACGCCATTCCGATTTTCCATAACCGTTCCGCCGACTCCGGCACCCAGCGTTGCCTCTCCGGTTGCAGAAACAAAGGTTCCTGAGAAATCTTTCAGATTATGAAGATTATAAACCGTTCCGTTGCCTTCAAATTTCGAAAAACCAACCGCTGCAACCTGTCCGCCTGAAACGGAAAAACGATAGGTTTTGCCTTTATAGGTCAGTTTCCCACTGCCCCAGGTATATCCGACACCAACATCAGCCGACTTCGCAGTCAGATGAATTTTACCTGAAACCGAGCCCAAAGCATCCTCGGCATAAACCGGGGCAGCAACAAAAGCTGAGCCAATGCACACTGAAGCTGCGATCAAAGGAAGAAAACGCATAGGAAACTCCTGTTATTATTTTTCACAAGCCTATCCCGCGACACATCGTAACTGTTAATTATTATTTATTAATATAAAAAAATCATCAAAAAATATTTACCGATATATGAGAAAATATAAGTTAAATTAAAGAATTTTTTCGCACTAAATATAACCCCACATTGTCGATACAAAATGCTTCATATACTCAAATTCAACAAAAAAGCCGCTTTCCCGGAAAGGAAAAGCGGCTTCCAATACAATCAACCTTTGGCCAATGACCGAAAGGCACATGCATCAGGCAACGCGACGAACCGTCCGTGCTTCACGAACCGGAGCTGCTTCCTGAGCATTCTGGCTGGCTCCCATGATCGTGCGGATTTCGCGCAGATAGGCAGAACCCTTCATCGTGCGCTGCACCAGCACGGAACGACGGTCCAGAGGATCGACTTTGCGGCGTGCCAGATCAAGCTCTCCCAGACGGTCAAGAGCACGCGTGATGGCGGGCTTGGAAACGTTCAGTTCCGAAGCAAGACCACGCACCGTGTGTCCGCTGTCATCAAGGTAGCATGTCAGGAAAACGGCAAGCTGACGTGCGGAAAGATCCGGCCCGTCACGACGGACCAAAGCCACCATAGTCTCACGCAGGGTGCCCAGCAGCTCCTCGGCCGCATTCTCGTTACGGTTTTTGTTTGTTTTCAGTGTCTGTGCCATTGGCGTTGTTCCCGGTCGTTCTCTGAAAGCAGGGAAACCGTTTTCACAATCCCGCCTGCATCAATGTGTTGAGGGTCATATAATCGTTTGTGATACGGATTAAAGCCCCAAGAAACGATCTGGTTCCTTTCTCTGACATTACTTTCGTTATTTTAATGTTACGGTCACATTCAGAAGTTCAGCCAAAGCGCTCTGAAGCGCCCGTAATGTAAGGATTTCACCACCTTCCGGTCGCCCCGGATGCGACCCATCATTCCACGCATAACTGTCAATATGTGCCCATCGCACGTCTGGTGCGACAAATTTCTCAAGAAACAAACCCGCCGTTACTGCACCAGCCATTGGCTTTGACGAAATATTCGACGTATCCGCCACCGAACTGCCAAGCCATTCACGATAGCCCGACCACAAGGGAAGCTCCCACATGGGATCGGAAACACGCTCTCCCTCCCGCGCCAGAATAGCCGCGACGCCCTTATCGTTGCTCATCAAGGCCGGAAGATCAGGGCCCAGAGCCACACGGGCAGCCCCCGTCAGAGTCGCAACATCCACCAGCAGGTCCGGAGCCCGATCCGATGCCTCGGCCAGAAGATCTGCCAGAACAAGCCGCCCCTCCGCGTCCGTATTCCCGATTTCGACGGTGAGACCCCGACGGCTGCGAACGACATCCAGCGGTCGCATGGCCCTTCCTGAAACCGAGTTCTCCACACATCCAAGCCGGACTTCCAGACGAAGCGGCAGGTCGGCCTCCATGATCGCATGCGCCATCGCAATCACTGTCGCCGCGCCACCCATGTCCTTCTTCATACGCAGCATTCCGGAAGAGGGCTTGATGTCGTAACCACCACTGTCGAAACAGACACCCTTCCCGACCAACGAAAGCAGTGGCGCGTCAGCTCCCGCACTTGAACCCTGCCACGTCGCCGACAGGACAACGGGCAACCGCTCGGATCCCCGACCAACATGAGCCACCAGCGGATATTCACGCTCAAGCTCTTCGCCCATCGTCAGAGCGACCTGTGCACCAAAAGCCGTGAATGCTGCCTGCGCCTGTGCGGCAAGCTCCTGCGGACCGAGCAGATTGGCTGGCATATTGATCAGATCACGTCCCAGACATATGGCGCGCGCTGTTGCCAGAGCCCCTCTGTCAGGTTCAGCCAGTAAAAGACGAGGAAAAGGCTTCGGTTCGGAAGTGGTCAAGGAATAACGATAGGAGCCCAGGGCAAAGCCGAGCGCGACAAGAGCAACCTCTATGTCCTCCGGAAAATCCGGCACCCAGTTTCCAGCAGGCAGAGCATCCGCCAGCTTTCCGAAAGTCCAGACCGTTTCCTCGCCACGCGATGGAAGACCAAACAGAGCAGCCAGACCACCTCCAGAACCCGGAACCAGCAACAACGCTCCCGGCTCCGCCCGGAAGCCAACAGATCTTGCAAAAGTCGCAGCATCCGCCCCGATGCGGGACTCGAGAGCTGTCATATCCTCCGCTCTGATCCCATGCACCGTGCCCTGTCTTTTCTCGTCCTCAGCGCGGTGAAAACATTCCAGATGACGTGCGTTCATTCTGCCCCTCCGATCACAATTCTCCGCCATTCTGCCAGAGAGCCTTCCCATCACCAATGACAGCGTACGGGTACGCCTCTTGCTTTTCATCGCGTGACAGCCAACCATTGAGATATGGCCAGATCATCAGGACCGACCACTTCGCCTCATGGTGGAGATAATGGTTTCAGCGCCCTCAAAGCCCTTACTGACCGTCCGCCGGTCAGGGCAATCCTTGGCCCGACCAATACGGGCAAAACCTATCTGGCGATCGAACGCATGCTGTCGCACAAAAGCGGCATCATCGGTTTTCCTCTCCGCCTGCTGGCCCGTGAAAACTATGACAAGATGGTCGCACTGAAAGGTGCGGCACATGTCGCGCTGATTACGGGCGAGGAAAAAATCATTCCACCAGGAGCACGCTGGTTTTCGTGCACAGTGGAAGCGATGCCCACTGACAGAAGCGTTTCCTTTCTGGCCGTGGACGAAATCCAGCTCTGCGCCGATCCAGACCGTGGTCATGTTTTTACAGACCGGCTGCTGAATGCCCGAGGACGGGATGAAACCCTGTTCCTCGGGTCGGAAACCATCGCACCATTGATGAAAAAGCTGGTGCCGGGAATCACCATTGAAAGCCGCCCCCGCCTTTCCGCCCTGCATTATGCCGGCAAGGACAGACTGGCCCGCCTGCCTGCACGCTCAGCAATCGTTGCCTTCACAGCGGCAGATATTTACGCCATCGCGGAACTGATCCGCAGTCGGCGTGGTGGATGCGCCGTCGTGATGGGACAGATGTCTCCCCGCACACGCAATGCTCAGGTCGCGCTCTATCAGAACCGGGAAGTCGATTACCTCGTCGCCACCGACGCAATCGGCATGGGACTGAATATGGACATCTCTCACGTCGCTTTCGCCGGGCTTTCCAAATTCGACGGACGGCATCGACGGAATCTGACACCAGCAGAGATCGCGCAGATTGCCGGACGTGCCGGACGCGGCACAAAAGACGGAACCTTCGGCACCGCCGGTACCTGCCCCACCCTGCCCGACACTGTCGCCGAAGCCGTGGAGACACACAATTTCGACCCGCTGAATCGCCTGTCATGGCGCAATTCAAAACTGGATTTCACTTCTCCACGCCAACTTCTCGCCAGTCTTTCACGCCCATCACCGAATCCCTGTCTGCAAGCCGGAGAAATTGCCAGTGATGTGCTGACCCTGATGGCCCTGATGGCGGATCCGGATATCATTGCCCGGGCAAACGGTCGCAAATGCACAACGCTGCTGTGGGAAACCTGTCAAATCCCGGATTTCCGCAAACTGGGAGAACGCCACCATGCCCAGCTTTGTGGACGTATCTTCGCGACACTGGTCAGTGACGGGGTGTTGCCTGATGAATGGCTCGATGCACAACTGTCATCCCTGACCCGAACCGATGGTGATGTCGATACATTGATGCAACGCCTCTCCGGCGTGCGAATCTGGTCCTATATCGCCGCTCACGAAAACTGGGTCCGGCAGGCATCTCTCTGGCAGGATCGCGCCCGCAATGTCGAAGACATGCTTTCTGACGCTCTGCATGAACGCCTGACCGCACGCTTTGTCGATCGTCGCGCCGCCCATCTCATTCGCCGTCTCGACGAAGATAATGGAGGAAGCCTCCTCTCTGCGGTCAAGGCGGATGGCGGGATCGTCGTGGAAGGGCACGATGTTGGTCAGTTGAGAGGCTTTGACTTCGTACTGCATGACGACATTGCCGAAAGCGACCGCAAACTGCTGCGCCGTCTGGCGCAACGTGCCGTTGCAACCGAAATACCGCGTCAGGTCGCGAAACTTTGCGCCGAACCAGATAGCGCCTTCTCGCTGGACCTGCGCAGCGGCAGCATTCTGTATGACGAGATTGTTCTGGCCAATCTGAAACCGGGACGCACACCTTTAACGCCCGAAATCAGTCTCAGCAGTTCGGGCCTGCCAGAAGGCAACCTCAAAAATCAGGTACGTCGCCGTCTGGAAGGTTTTCTTCGCAACCATATCAACCACATCCTTGCCCCTTTGACCCGCCTGATGGCCGACTCGCACGCAGATGCCACGCTGCGCGGGCTTTACCACCAACTCTCCGAAGGGCTTGGTTTTGCGGAGCATATTCAACATGTTCCGGACACGCGCCTCGTTCGCACGACACTTAAGTCGGCAGGGGTCATCAGATCAGGCAACAGCTTCCTGCTTCCCTCGCTCCTGCGCCCATCATCAGCCACACTGCGCGCCCTGTTACTGGCGATTTTCAATAACCAGCGTCAACCACAACTCCCACCAGACGGCGCAACGTCTTTCCCTGCCGACAAATGCCGGGATACGTTGTTTCTCAGAGCCCTTGGCTGGCTCCCGGCAGGGCCAGTTCTGTTGCGGGCTGATATCGCTTTCCGATTGAAAAATGATCTTCGTACGGCAACAGCCAAAGGTCCTGCCCCTCTGCCGGCCGATCTGGCTTCGCGTCTTGGCATCCGTACTGCCTTTCTTGCCCCCCTACTCCGCGAAATCGGCTTTCGTCTCACTCCGCCTGAGCTTGTCCGCTCCGATCTCTATGGTCCCCCTGCACCAGCGCTGATCTTTCCCATCACGGCACGACAGCAGAACCCCCGGAAACACCGGATGCCACATCCCGAAGGTGCCTTCGCGGCACTCGCAGTTCTTCTCAACAAACAGACACAGCATCAGCCCCGAGTGTCCAGGAAAGGCTGATCCGCTTTCTGATTATGGCATCAGGCACAAAGACGACTTGCCTCCGGGACAAAACAACCGCATACCTGCCGCTCTTTTCATGGGTTGGCAGCAGAATCCTGCCTGCAGACCCGGATGCACTCGCCTTATTGAGTGTGTTTCATAACCTACTATCTCATAGACGGAGGCGTTAATGACCTACGTGGTCACGGAAAACTGCATTCGCTGCAAGTTCATGGATTGCGTGGAAGTCTGCCCAGTGGACTGCTTCTATGCCGGCGAAAACTTCCTGGTCATTAACCCGGACGAATGCATCGACTGCGGCGTGTGTGAACCGGAATGTCCGGCGGAAGCTATTTTCCCGGACAGCGATGATCGTGCTTCCGCATGGACCGAGCTGAATGCAGACTATGCGGCAAAATGGCCGAACATCACCCGCAAGGGCAATCCTCCGGCCGATGCCGAGGAATGGAAGGACAAGCCAAACAAGCGCGAACTGCTTTCCCCAGAGCCTCATAACGACTGAATTTCAGCTTCAGACTCCGACAGAAACCCTGCTTTTGCAGGGTTTTTTTGTGCTTCCAGCCAACTGCCTCAGATTTCAGACGTAAAAAAACGCCGGGGCAAAAGCCTCGGCGTTTTTTGTATCCCACTCTATCTCTGCGGCTCATCCATGATGGATGCACCGCAGAAATGAGATCAGCGGGACATCATGTGCATTGCTGTATTGTCCATGATGAAGAGCGTGCCCACCACCATGATGAAGAGAAACAGCACGGTGAACATGAACACACCGTTGTTCCA
>JAAYUA010000145.1 GCA_012517935.1 Acetobacter sp.
AGCTTCGATTTCAGTTTCAGATCAACATTGTAACGGCGAATATAGTTCATCAGCGCCGGAACATAATCCGCAACCCCGAACAGAGCGGGCGTCGCGGTGTCGAACGAAACATTGATGTCACGCAGGACACCTTCTTTCAGCAAGTGATCACAGGACAGATAAACCGCTTTCTGAGGTCCGCCTGCGCACTTGATCGGCATGGGCGGCTGCGTGAAGACCGCATTCCCCTTCTTGAGTTCCTGCACCAGCTTCCAGGTGTAGGGCGCAAGGTCATAACGGTAATTCGAGGTCACACCGTTCTTGCCAAGTGTCTCTTCCAAACCGGGAATCCCACCCCAGTTCAGTTCGATACCCGTGGCGACGATCAGAACCCTGTAAGCCACAGTCGTGCCGTCACCCAACCCGACTTCATGCGCTTCCGGCTGGAAGCCTGTAACCGCCGTCCTGATCCACGTCACACCTTTGGGAATCAGGGGCGCTTCAGGACGCCGCGTCTGCTCCTGACGGAACACGCCACCACCGACCAGCGTCCAGCCGGGCTGATAATAATGCTCCGAAGATGGCTCTATAATCGCGATCGAAACACCAGAACGCCGTTTCAGGATGCTTGCAGCAACCGAGATTCCCGCGGCACCACCGCCTGCGATCACAATATCGAATTTCCGGGTTGCAGAAGACGTGTCAGCCGGTTTTGTCTCCTGACCGCTGGATTCGAGAGCCTTTTTCAAAGGAGACAGATCAATGCTGGCGGCGGTGCCTGCGCTTAAAATCTCACCGACTGTCTGACGACCATGCTCCGCCATCGCCCACAACCATGCAGCCCGCGTTCCCGAGCGACAATAACCCAGCACCGGCCCCGGCAAGCTGTCCAGAGCCTTTCTCATGGCGGCAACGGAAATGCTGTCCGGAATTACGCCTGAAACGACAGGGATACTTACAAAATCAAGACCCGCGGCAATGGCCGCCTGCTCGATATCCCGCGCCGAAGGCTGACCCGGCTGCTCATCATCGGGACGGGCGCAGATAATACTGCGGAAACCACGTGCCGCCGCTTCGCTGACTTCTGCGGCATCCAGTTGCGGGGAGATGGAAAAATTCCCGGTCAGGGAACGCGGTGAAAATGACATCGGGAGACCTTATTGCGAAGAATAAACGGAGATGATGGACCTTAAAGCGTGTTCAAGGGAATCTTGATGTAGCGGGTGCCGTTCGTTTCCGGTTCGGGAAAACGCCCACCCCGCATGTTGACCTGCACAGATGGCATGATCAGATTCGGCAGGGAAAGCGTTGCATCCCGAGCCATCCGCATCGTGACAAATGCCTCCTCCGTCACACCATCATGCACATGCACATTACCTTTACGCTCCGCTCCCACCGTTGTTTCCCATGCATAGCTGTCTCGCCCGGGCGCTTTGTAATCATGACAGAGGAAAAGGCGTGTTGCCGCAGGCAGTTGCATCAGACGACGGATGGACTGGAAAAGCTGTCGCGCATCACCTCCCGGAAAATCCGCCCGGGCCGTTCCATAATCAGGCATGAACAACGTATCGCCAATAAATGCCGCATCACCGATGATGAACGCCATGTCAGCAGGTGTGTGCCCCGGAACATGCAAGGCGATGCAGGGAATCTGACCCAGGGCAAATCTGTCGCCATCCCGGAATAGCTGATCGAACTGGGAGCCATCGCGTTCAAATTCGGTCCCGGCATTGAAAATCTTGCCGAACACATCCTGCACACGAACGATGGCTGCCCCGATCGCCAGCTTGCCCCCGCATTGCTGTTGCAACCACGGCGCCGCAGACAGGTGATCCGCATGCACATGGGTTTCCAACTGCCAAACGACCTTCAGCTCTGCCTGCCGGACAAAGGTTTCAATCAGTTGCGCTTCATCATGACGGGTGCGGCCAGAGGCCGGGTCATAGCCCAGCACGCTGTCTATGATGGCCGCCTCTTTTGTGAGCGGATCCCAGACAACGTGGCTCGCCGTAAATGTGACAGGATCGAAAAATGTCTTCACGGACGGAGCTGTTGCCTGACCTGTGACAACAGCTTCGATCTGAGCTGTTGCAGCCACAAGAGCCGTCTCAGACATGGCTGGATCTCCTTTAGTGTTATTCAATTTAATAAAGTCATTTATTTTTATTCGTCAAGATATCTCCGGATGCAGACATGCCATGCAGAAATGGAAAAATTCTATTACATTATCCTCTGGTTTTATAATAAAATTCACCACAAAATTTGCAAATCACCTCCGATTCACACCTAAATATTACAACTCAAAATAGTGAAAAATCATTTCATTTAAATGTTTTTGTAAATTAATTCAAAGCACCCCAAGGCTGGGATATTTTCCATCCCTCTCTGGACCTTTTGGCAGTACGAGATCGCAATAACGGCTGTCCAATAAACATCCTTCAATCCTGTCTTTAAAAAATGGCGTAAATCTCACCTCATGCCTGCAAAGGCTGGCAGAGCGATGCCTTTCCCCTCGACGCTCGTTCGGGCTAGAGTGCCTCCGTTTCGTTCATGCATTCAATCATTCCCGAGAAAGCCCGATCCATGCCCGCTTACCGCTCCCGCACCACAACGCACGGCCGCAACATGGCTGGCGCCCGTAGCCTCTGGCGCGCCACGGGCATGAAAGACGGAGATTTCGGTAAGCCCATCATTGCCGTCGCCAATTCTTTCACGCAGTTCGTCCCAGGCCACGTCCATCTGAAAGACCTTGGGCAACTCGTCTGCGGTGCCATCGAAGAAGCCGGCGGGATCGGACGCGAATTCAACACCATTGCCGTCGATGACGGAATCGCAATGGGTCACGGCGGCATGCTTTACAGCCTGCCTTCCCGCGAACTGATCGCGGATGCCGTCGAGTATATGGTCAACGCCCATTGTGCCGATGCACTGGTCTGCATCAGCAATTGTGACAAGATCACACCCGGCATGCTGATGGCGGCCATGCGGCTGAATATCCCGGTTGTTTTCGTTTCCGGCGGCCCCATGGAAGCCGGTCGCGTCAATCTGGATGGCGTGGAACAACGGGCCGATCTGGTGACCTCCATGGTCGCTGCAGCCAACCCGAATGTGAGCGACAGTGCCTCGGAAGCCATTGAACGCTCAGCCTGCCCGACCTGCGGTTCCTGCTCCGGCATGTTCACCGCCAACTCCATGAACTGCCTGACCGAGGCGCTTGGACTTTCCCTGCCGGGCAACGGAAGTCTGGTCGCGACGCATGCTGACCGTCGTGAACTGTTCCTGAATGCCGGCCGCACGATCGTCGAACTGGCGCGTCGTTACTATGAACAGGATGACTCATCGGTTCTTCCGCGCTCCATCGCTACCCGTCAGGCGTTCGAAAATGCCATGACAGTCGATATCGCCATGGGCGGATCGACCAATACCGTGTTGCATCTTCTGGCTGCCGCACATGAGGGCGAGGTTGCCTTCACCATGGCAGACATTGATCGCCTTTCCCGTCGCGTCCCCAATCTCTGCAAAGTCGCGCCCTCCAAGGCTGATGTGCATATGGAAGATGTGCACCGCGCCGGAGGAATCCCGGCAATCATGGGTGAACTGGACCGCCTTGAACTGCTGCATCGCGACACCCCGATGGTCCACAGCCCAAGCCTTGCCGCCGCCCTTGCCCGCTGGGACATCGCAGGAGACGGCAATAATCTGGAACAGGCCAACGCCTTCTTCCGGGCTGCACCCGGCGGCGTCCGCACGACAGAAGCTTTCTCGCAGAGCAGTCGTTTCAAGGAAGCCGATCTTGACCGCGCAAAAGGCGCAATCCGCAATGGGGCTAACGCTTTCAGTCAGGACGGCGGTCTGGCCGTTCTCTATGGCAATATCGCAGAAGATGGCGCCATCGTGAAAACAGCCGGCGTTGCAGACAATCTTCTGGTTTTCTCCGGTCCCGCACGCGTTTTTGAAAGTCAGGATGAGGCAGTATCGGCCATTCTTACCGACAAAATCAAAGCAGGGGATGTTGTGCTGATCCGTTATGAAGGACCAAAAGGTGGTCCCGGCATGCAGGAAATGCTGTATCCAACCAGCTACCTCAAATCCAAAGGTCTGGCAGAAAGCTGCGCTCTGATTACCGACGGCCGCTTCTCCGGTGGAAGTTCCGGCCTGTCCATCGGGCATATTTCCCCTGAAGCTGCAGAGGGAGGAGCGCTGGGGCTGATTCGCGACGGCGATATCATCGAAATCGATATCCCTGCCCGCGTGCTCCGCACGACTGTTTCTGATGCTGAACTTTCAGAGCGCCGCATTGCAATGGAAGAACAAGGTCCACAGGCTTGGCAGCCAGACCGTCAGCGCACCGTTTCCACCGCCCTGAAAGCATATGCCGCCCTCACGACCAGCGCCGCCCGCGGCGCCGTCCGTGACATCACGCAGATCACGCGCCGCAATTAATCTTCACTGCGGCATTCCTTCCACGAAGCGATGATATTTCAATCATCGCTTCAAGATGCTGAGAATGATACGATATCATTCCGATATTCAGCATGATCGGCACCAGCCGAAAACAGTTCTGCTCCAATGGTGAAAAGACATGACACAGGATAGCACCCTGGATCATTATGGCTTCCTGCTGGAATGCCTTGAAAAACAGGATATCGATGCGTGGAACGCTTTCGTCAGCAGCACTGATGACATCGTAAAATTACGCGAATGCAGCTTCGATAATCTTTCCCTGAACGGATTGATATTCCAGAACAGGAATGGGAGAGGCGGTGATTTCTATAAATCAACTTTCAACAAATCGAATATTCAGAATGTTGATTTTTCGAGATGCTCCCTCCTTGAAGCTTCACTCGATCAAGCGAATATTTCAGGATGCATATTCACCCACACACAACTGATCGAGAGCAGTTGCGTTCAGGCAACCATTCACGCATCAGATTTTTCCTGCGCAAAATTCATTGCCGCGAACGTCAGTAAAACAGATTTTCTTGCCTCAAGTTTCTATGAAAGCGACTTTCAGAACAGCAATCTCGAAGGAACAAGATTTCTCAGCAACGGATATAATATCCTCAACAAGAAGAACGATCCTATCGTCGTTTGTGGAGCCAATTTCAGAAACGCGCATTTCGATGGAAACACCTACTTCGATTCATGCATCTTTTCACGAAAAACAGATTTCAGATCACCAACATTTCCAAAAATAACATTCTATAACCTCATGCAGGACACAGCAGCTTACTGTAACCGCCGGAAAAACTGGATCGACTGGTACGGAAACAACAACTTCATCATCGCACTCATTGCCAGATTTTTCTGGATACATTCAGACTATGGCAGATCTCCAAAACGCGTCATAATGTCGTATATAGTGGTTTCAACAATATTTTCTCTGATTTACTATACAAATCAGAGTATGAACGAACATATTTCTCTCGTGAGTTCCTTTTATTTCTCAACAGTCACCATGACGACGCTGGGATATGGAGATATCCATCCGCGACACACTGACAGCATTTGCGAAATACTGGTCTTAATTCAGGTTATTTACGGATATATTCTGATCGGCGCTTTGATCAGCATCGTATCCGCTCTTTTCACCAGCACCGGACCTGCCATTGGCCTGGTCAAACATCCAAAGAAAAAAATCTCTGAATTAAAAATAAGCGATTTTATAGACTGATATGAATTTCGAGCATATCAGTCTATAAAATCATTGGAAAAATGAAATAAATCGCAAATTATAACGAGGAAATTTACTTTAATCGTAAAGTAAACATAGATGACCAAGTGCGCTTTCTCTCCCCAGTCTCATCTTCCTCGTTTCCAGCACACACAACAAACTGGACTTCTGTCGTCATTTTCATATTCGAAGAAAGATGGCATGTATCCATCCTCAATTTTTCGGATGCCTGAAAATCCTGACAATCTGGGCAGCAATTTCTGCACGGGAAAGACGCCCTTCACGAAACCATCCATCCGCCGAATTCAGCAAACTTAGCAAAAGAATACGATAGAGATTTGCATCTATATCACTCTCCAACGGCAATGCAGCAACCAACTCCCGAAAAATCTTTTCAAAATCATCACGTTGACGAATGAGAACATCACGAACGGTTTCGGGAACGCTCCGCAGATTGTTCATAATGGGCAACGTCAAGGAACCGGCGTTCAATTGAATCTCAAGCATCTCCAGACAGGCAGCCTGCAGGCGTTCCCAAGGATCCGACAGCCCGTTCAACGCGTTATGGATACGCATGGCCGCCGCAGCCAGAGCCGTGTTGTGAATTTCTACGAACAAGGCTTCCTTTGAACGGATATGATAATAAAGCGACCCGGCAAGAAGGCCCGCCCGTTCCGCAATATCCCGAATCGACGTAGCCCGATAACCCCGCTCAGCAAACAGTTCCGCCGCTATTTCCAGAATTTCGTGCCGCCTGTCTGCCTGCTCTTCGGCTCCCGGAGAACCAGGCTTTCCGTTTTCCGACAGAGACCGAGCGTCTTTTGTGCGCCTGATACGAGGAGATTTGGGGGCTGCGACGGGCAAGGAAGATCGTTTCATAAGCAACCGGGAATCAAGGCCTGAGAAGGACGTCCGAACGAACCGGACACCTCTGCTCATACAACTGTGACCATACTTATGTGTATTTTTTCTCGACAGCACGCAAAAAATTGCCTTCCTTAAATTCTAACAAATGTTTGGTTGATAATCGGGAGCAGAATTCCCGACTGGAAGGCGCCAGCAATGGACGAAGTAACGCAACGAGATCACGTAACCTGCGACGTGGTGATTGTAGGGGCAGGCCCTGCTGGTCTTTCCGCCGCAATCAGACTGAAACAGCACGCGCCGGAGATGTCAGTCATCGTCGTGGAAAAAGGCGCCGAACCCGGGGCACACAGTCTTTCAGGCATGGTCATGGACCCATCCACTTTGGATGAATTGCTGCCTGATTGGCGCAATGATCCCGACCGCCCTCTCCGGACCGAAGTCTCGGAAGAACATTTCACTTTCCTGACACAGAAACGCACCTTCGCTCTGCCTGAAAAACTGTTCCCGCCGCTCATGAGCAACAAGGGATGTTTTGTCGGATCTCTGGGCAAGTTGGTCGCATATCTGGCGCAAAAAGCCGAAGAAATCGGAGTCGATATCTATCCCGCAATCGCGGCGACAGAGTTGCTGTTCGATGCAACAGGGCGCGTCGCAGGCATCGTGACCGGCGATATGGGTGTCAACAAAGATGGCACACATTCGAACAACTACACGCCGGGAATGGAGCTACGCGCAAGACATACATTACTGGCCGAAGGCGCACGCGGATCGTTGAGCAAGATCGCCATCGCGCGTTTCGATCTCTACGCGCAGTCAAAATTCCAGAAATTTGGCACGGGAATAAAGGAAGTCTGGGAACTTCCACCCGGTCGCGTCGTGCCTGGACGCATCATGCACACACTCGGCTGGCCACTGGATCGCAAAACAGGCGGTGGATCCTTTGTGTATCACGGCGAAGACAATCTTTTGACTGTGGGTTTCGTCGTTCATCTGGATTACACAAACCCCACGCTTTCACCCTTCGATGAATTCCAGCGCTTCAAGACCCATCCAAGCATGCGCATCCTGCTTGATGGAGGCAAACGAATTTCCTATGGCGCGCGCGCCCTGACGGAAGGCGGCTGGCAATCCGTTCCACGCCTGACTTTTCCTGGTGGAGCATTGATCGGCTGTGCTGCAGGTTTCATGAACGTCCCCCGGATCAAGGGAACACATAACGCCATTGCATCAGGCATGCAGGTGGCCGATGCCATTATCGCCGATCCTGAAGCCACGGAACTGACAGCATGGCGGGATGGCTGGAAAAAAAGCTCTATCGGAAAAGATATTTTCCCTGTGCGCAACGTCAAACCGCTCTGGTCACGCTACGGACTGCCCGTCGGAGTAGCCCTTGGCGCATTCGACATGTGGACCCAGACGCTTCTTGGGAAATCTCCCTTTGGGACAATCCAGCATGAAAAACCTGATTGGGCATCACTCAAGCTTCTGTCCGAAGTGACACCCATCACCTATCCCAAGCCGGATAATGTGCTGACCTTCGACCGCCTGTCTTCGGTGTTTCTGTCCGGAACCACGCATGCGGAAAACCAGCCCTGCCATCTGCAATTGGCTGATCCCAACACGCCTTTGACGCGGAATCTGCCGCTTTATGGGGAACCCGCACGACTATATTGCCCCGCCGGAGTTTATGAAGTCGAAAATCATCATGAAAAATCAAACAGTTTTGTCATCAATGCTCAGAACTGCGTGCATTGCAAAACCTGCGACATCAAGGACCCGAGCCAGAATATTAACTGGACACCGCCGGAAGGCGGCGGCGGCCCAATCTATGTCGGCATGTAAACGGAACGTCCCATCGCATTCTTGATAACCGATAAGGAACTGAACATGTCTGGTAAAAAAAATATATTTCGCAAATGTGGCGTCATTGGTGCAGGCACCATGGGAGCAGGCATCGCAGCTCATATGGCCAATTGCGGTGTGGATGTCGTGCTGCTGGATCTGGATGGGCAACTCGCAGCCGATGGCGTGGCGCGACAGGTGAAAACCGGCGGTTTCATGATGCCTGACTTCGCCAGTCGAGTGACGACCGGCAGTAGCAAGACAGATCTGGATCTTTTGAAAGACTGCGACTGGATCGTGGAAGCTGTCGCGGAGCGGATAGATATCAAACGCAATCTGTTCGCGCAGATCGATACGGTGCGTAAGCCAGGATGCATCGTCTCTTCCAACACTTCC
>JAAYUA010000019.1 GCA_012517935.1 Acetobacter sp.
CCGTGCGGCAGGAATTCATGCAGCGGCGGATCAAGCAGACGGACCGTGACAGGAAGACCGGCCATGATGCGGAACAGGGCTGTGAAATCATCGCGCTGGAAGGGCAGCAGTGCGTCGATGGCACGGGCGCGCTCATCCGATTCCGTGGACATGATCATCTGGCGGACATGACCGATGCGGTCAGGACCGAAGAACATGTGCTCGGTGCGGCAGAGACCGATGCCTTCACCACCGAACTTGCGAGCCGTCGCGGCATCATCCGGCGTTTCTGCGTTTGCACGGACTTTCAGGCGACGGACAGAGTCGGCCCATCCCATCAGCGTGCTGAAATCACCAGACAGGGTCGGGGGAATGGTTGAAACCTTGCCAGCATAAACAGCGCCTGTGCCACCATCGAGGGTCAGCCACTCTCCAGCCTTCAGGGTGTGTCCACCGGCTGTCAGGGTCTGCTTTCTGTAATCAACATGGATGGTGCCGGCACCGGCGACGCAGACGCGACCCATACCACGGGCAACGACCGCAGCGTGGGAGGTCATGCCACCACGTGTGGTCAGAACGCCGCGAGCGGCATGCATGCCATGCACGTCTTCCGGAGAGGTTTCGATACGGACGAGAATGACGTCTTCGCCCTTCGCGGCCAGATCTTCGACTTCTTCTGCTGTGAAGGCGATGACACCGGTTGCAGCACCCGGAGAAGCAGGCAGACCACGGGCGATCTGTGTGCGATCAGCATTCGGGTCGAGCGTCGGGTGAAGAAGCTGGTCAAGAGAGGAGGGCGGCACGCGGAGGATGGCTTCCTCTTTCGTGATCAGACCTTCCTGCGCCATGTCGATGGCAATTTTCAGGGCAGCAGCAGCGGTACGTTTTCCCGTGCGTGTCTGCAGCATATAGAGCACGTTGCGCTGCACGGTGAACTCGATGTCCTGCATGTCGCGATAATGCTTTTCCAGCAGTTCGCGGACGCGGCAGAGTTCCTTGTAAGCTTCTGGAAGAACGGTTTCCATCGGCTTCTGGTCTTCAGTCGCGCGGAGCGCGGACATCGGCTGCGGTGTGCGGATGCCGGCCACGACGTCTTCGCCCTGAGCGTTAACGAGATATTCACCGTAGAAAATGTTTTCGCCCGTGGACGGGTCACGCGTGAAGCAGACGCCGGTGGCGCAGTCTTCACCCATGTTGCCGAAGACCATCGACTGGACGTTGACGGCGGTGCCCCAGCTTGCGGGAATATCGTGCAGCTTGCGATAGGTGTTGGCGCGTGGGTTCATCCATGAACCGAACACGGCCCCGATCGCGCCCCAGAGCTGATCCTGAGGATCTTCAGGGAATGGCGTGCCTGTCTCGGCAAGGACAATTTCCTTGTAACCGACGACAATGTTCCGCCAGTCAGCGGCTGTGATGGCTGTGTCGTCTTCGACATTCAGCTCATTCTTCTTTTCTTCCAGAAGGTCTTCAAAGCGGTGGTGGGAAACACCCATCACGACCGAGCCATACATCTGGATGAAACGGCGATAGGAATCCCATGCAAAGCGTTCATCGCCGGAGGATTTGACCAGACCTTCGACGGTCTGCGCGTTCAGGCCAAGATTGAGGACCGTATCCATCATGCCGGGCATGGAAACGCGCGCGCCGGAGCGGACGGAAACCAGAAGCGGAGCGGAAGGATCCCCGAATTTCAGGTTCATCGTGCTCTCGATGCGGGCGAGAGCCTCGGTTACCTGTGCCTTCAGTTCGGCAGGATACTGACGACCATTGTCATAGAAAGCGGAACAGACTTCCGTTGTGATGGTGAAACCCGGAGGCACGGGCAGCCCGATAGTGGACATTTCGGCAAGGTTGGCGCCTTTCCCTCCAAGGAGATTGCGCATTCCCGCACTGCCATCGTTATGACTACCGCCGAAACTGTACACCCACTTTGTCATGATGCCCCAAGTCCCTTTGCCGCGGAGTTCCGGACGCCGATTCCATAACGGCCTGAAGAGCAGGTATATGGAACCACCACGCGGTCATTTTTTATTTATAAATTATTTTTTTCCGGCAGTGGCATTATGCGACACATTTATTGGCAAGGCAATGGTGGGCTTGGTGTAGGGAATTATTCACATGTTGAATAACATACACCATCATATGAATATTTTGGCGGCGATGGCAATACATGAAACAAATGGCTTCCACCGATGTTTCATGCCTTGCCGTCAGCCAGTTCCCTCCACCCAGCTTCGTCCAGCAACGGAATTCCCAGAGAGGCGGCTTTTTTCGCTTTTGAGCCGGCATCCGCTCCGGCGACGACATAATCTGTTTTTTTCGAAACGGAATCCGTGACTTTCGCTCCAAGCCGCTCTGCCTGAGCTTTGGCTTCGGGACGCGTCATCGTTGTCAGTGTGCCCGTGAATACAACGGTTTTACCAGTCAGCAGGCCTGTAATGGCATCCTCAGCTTCAGCCTGTACTGTGACATATTGTGTCAGATCGTCCAGTGTCGCGATGTTATGCGGTTCGATGAAGAACGCCACCAGTTCATCGGCGATCGCGGACCCAATGCCATTGATCGACCCTAGTTCCAGCCGTTCGTCAGAACCGATGATCGCGGCTTTTTTCATCTGCTCGCGCAATATGTCGAGCGTGCCGTAATGCCGCGCCAGAAGTCGGGCATTGCTTTCGCCCACGCGGCGAATGCCAAGCGCGAAAATGAAACGGGAAAGACTGATCGTGCTGCGGGCCTGGATGGCCTGCATCAGATTGCGTGCGGACAGTTCGCCCCATCCTTCACGTCTGGCAATCGCGCTTTCATGTTCTGCCAGCCGGAAGATGCCTCCCGGAGAGGAAATCAGCCCCGCTTCGTAAAATTCGCGGATGCTTTTATCGCCCAGGCCATCAATGTCGAAAGCCTGCCGACTGACGAAGTGGATGAGACGTTCCACGACCTGCGCGGGGCAGGTCAATCCTCCTGTGCAACGGCGAATGGCTTCGCCGGGAGGGCGTTCCGCAGCGGAGCCGCAGGCAGGGCAATGGTCGGGGAAAATAAAGGCGGAACCGCGTTGTGCATTTTCCGGCTGGGTCGAAGATTTTCCAATGATCTGTGGAATGACATCTCCAGCCCTCTGGACCACCACACGATCACCGACACGGACATCCTTGCGGATAATTTCGTCTTCGTTATGCAATGAAGCGCGAGAGACCAGAACGCCGCCAACATTCACGGGTTCGAGATGGGCGACGGGTGTCAGCGCGCCTGTGCGGCCAACCTGAATTTCGATGGCTTCCAGTCGTGTTTCGGCCTGTTCCGCTGGGAATTTCCATGCTGTGGCCCAGCGTGGTGCCCGCCCGGCAAAACCCAGACGTTCCTGCAATGTCAGGTCGTTGATTTTATAAACAACGCCGTCGATATCATAATCCAGACCACTGCGGATGTGCCCGATCTTTTCTTCAAAGGCTTCTGCGGCCTGAACGCCGGACAGACGTTCACGTAGAGGATTCACCGCGAATTTCCAGCTTTGCAGAAGATCCAGCCATTCCTCATGCGTTTTGCAGGGCCGGTTTGAACTTGCTCCCATCGCATAGGCGAACATGGAGAGCGGACGTCGCGCAGTGACTTTTGGATCAAGCTGCCTCAGGGAGCCAGCAGCAGCGTTGCGGGGATTGGCGAAGAGCTTCTGTCCTGCGGCAAGCTGCTTTTCATTGATTTCGAAAAAGCTCTTTTTGCTGAGATAGACTTCTCCACGAATTTCGATCAGCTCAGGCGCATCCGCTCCGAGTTCACGGGGAATGTCACTGATCGTCAAAAGATTGGCGGTGACGTCCTCTCCCTCCAGACCGTCACCTCTGGTCGCACCTTTGACGAATTTCCCGTTTTCATAAGTGAGATTGATCGAAAGCCCGTCAATTTTCGGCTCGGCAATCAGTTCGAGAGCATTTTTCTCTTTTTCGTCCAGCCCTAGGAAACGGGCGGCGCGTTCGAGAAAGTCCTCGAATTCCCCGGCAGTAAAGACGTTATCCAGAGAGAGCATCGGGACCATATGGCGCTGTTTGCCAAAGGCGCTTTCCACCGCAGCGCCCACCAGTGTCGAGGGGCTGTCCGAACGCATGAGTTGGGGGAAAAGAGCCTCGATGGCCTGATTGCGTTGACGCAGTGCATCATATTCCGCGTCCGTGACCTCTGGTTCATCACTTTGATAATAAGCGTGATTCAACCGACGTATGGTTTCTGCCAGCCGGCGCAGCTCGACTTCGGCCTGTTCAGCAGAAAGGGTCTCGGGGGAAATTTTGGAATAGTCGTTCATAGCGCCATCAGTCTCTTGAAAACCGGCCATCCTGTTTGAAGAAGAAAGCCGGATGGCGGCGCGTTCTGTCGCCGATTAAGATGCAGCGATCAAGCCCTGCCTGTCATCCAAAAGGCTTTACGCTTCGATTTTGAGGAGGCGGCGTGCTGCTGCGCGTGCTTCCTCGGTCACTGTGTCTCCGGCCAGCATCCGTGCGATTTCTTCCAGTCGCGCATCGCCTGGCAGCAGGGAGGCTGTCGTTTTGGTTTGCTGGCCGGACACACGTTTGCCAAGATGTAAATGATGGTCTGCGCTGGCAGCGACCTGCGGGCTGTGGGTGACGGCCATGACCTGAATGTTGCGGGACAGGCGATGCAGACGTTCGCCGATCGCGGCAGCTGTCGCGCCACCGACGCCAGCATCGATTTCATCGAAAACCAGTGTTCCGATTGAAGATCCACCAGCCAGAACCAGTCGCAGGGCCAGCATCAGGCGGGAAAGTTCGCCGCCTGATGCAACGCGTCCGATCGGTCCCGGTGGTTGTCCCGGATTGGCTGCCAGAAGGAAGGTGCATTGATCGGTGCCGGAGGCATTCCATGCATCTTCCGGCAGAGGCTGAAGATCGGCGAAGAAACGGGCACGTTCCAGCCGCAAGGGTTTGAATTCTTCCCCGACGGCATGCTCAAGATCTTTTCCGCAGCGCTTTCGGGCATCGGAAAGGGCTGTTGCGGCCCGGATAAAGTCAGCGCGGGTCTCCGTTACCGCGCTTTGCAGCACGCCAAGATGCGTTACGCCGCTGTCAATGATGTGTAGTCGTTCCCGGATACGTTCCAGAAGTTCAGGCAGGTCGTCCGGTGTCGTGTTGTATTTGCGGGCAATGGTGCGCAACGCAAAAAGGCGTTCTTCCGTCTGTTCGAGCAGCCGGGGATCAGCTTCGCACTCAAGGCTGAGACGGGAGAGAAGGCTTTCGGCTTCTGACAGGGCAGCGGCTGCATTGTCGAGCGCCGTCAAGGCTTCTTCCGTCCCCTGACGCAGGGGATCGATGACGTTCTCGGGGCTATCTGACGGTGCAGGAGCCAATCTGTGCAGGGCGCGACTGGCGGAGCGGAGCGCTGCGGAGGGTGCGTTCTGGCGACGATCCCGTGGTGTAAGTTCGGAAAGTGCTGCCGCTATGGCTTCGCCACGTTTTTCACTGGTCTGAAGGCTGTGACGCTGTGCAGCGAGAAATTTTTCTTCTTCCTGTTGCGGCGCAAGGGAGGACAGTTCTTCCTCGGCATGGCGCAGCCAGTCTTCCTCACGTCGTAAGGTTTCGATGTCTTCTTCAGCTTTTGTCAGGGCTGCCATGGCAGCTTTCCAGGCGGCAAAAGCTGAGCCCGTGGCTGATCGCAGGTCGGTCAGATGTCCGAAACTATCCAGAAGGTCGCGGTGTGTGCTGGCGTCAATCAGACCGGTTTGGGCATGCTGTTCCTGAATTTCGACCAGCAGGCCGCCGACCTGTCGCAGAAGGCTCAGACTGGCGGGCTGGTCGTTGATCCATGCGCGGGAACGACCATCGCGGCTGATGGTTCTGCGTAAGATAACGGTTTCGCCGGGTTCTGCACTGACGGCATATTCCCGAAATAACTGGAATACGGGATGCGTTTCCGGGAGTTCGAAACCGGCACTGATCCGGGCTTCTTCAGCCGAGGCACGAATGAAGCCGGCATTGGCCCGGCTGCCCAGAACCAGGCCAAGACTGTCGAGCAGGATGGATTTTCCTGCACCGGTTTCTCCTGTGAGCGCCGTGAAGCCCTGATGGAAGGTCAGGTCAAGGCGCTCGATCAGGACAACATCCTGAATGGACAGAAAGGTCAGCATGAAGACGGTATCTCCGTCCTGGCTTCATCAGCGGATTTCTGTGGTTGTCGTTTCCGGAGGAGCAAGCTGGTCTGATGTGACATGCTTCACTGGCGCCGGGCTGGCGGAAAATGTCGGCGGCGGCGGGGCTTTGACCTTCGGGGCGCTGGCCATGTTTGCGAAAGCTTTCTGATTTGCATCAGGAGCTGGCGCCGGAGTCGCCATGTTCACGGGTGTGCCGGGAAGCGGAATATTGTCTTGCAGCAGCTTGTGACGTTTCAGGATGTTATAGGCATAATGATACCATTTGCTGGCCGGATAGTTATAGGCTAGCACGGTTGCGCTCTTGCGTGCCTGATCCGTCAGACCAAGTTTCATATAGACTTCGACCAGACGATAAAGGGCTTCCGGAACGTGGTTGGTTGTCTGGAAGTCCTGAACGACGCTCTGGAAACGGTTTACTGAACTTTCGTAATTGTGCTGCTGTTCATAATAACGGCCAATCAGCATTTCCTTGCCGGCAAGGTGATCGCGGCAGAGGTCAATCTTGAGCTGGGCATCGCGTGCGTAGCTTGATTGCGGGAAGCGCACGACCACGTCCTGCAACCGGCCAAGGGCTTCAACCGTCAACTGTTGATCACGCCGAACGTCAGCAATCTGCTCATAAAAACACAGAGCGAGAAGATAGAAGGCATAGGCTGAATCAGGGCTTGTCGGATGCAGTTCAATATAACGGTTCAGCTGTTGGGCCGCTTCCGGATATTTATCCTGCAGATAGTAGGCATAGCCTTCCATCAGCTGCGCGTTCGCTGTGTATCCTGAATAGGGATAATTTTGTTGCAGCCCTTCGAACTCAGCACTGGCCAACGCATAGCGATGGCTGCGCAGGGCATCGATACCGTTATTGTAGAAGGCTTCCGGGTTGGGCATCTGCGGAGGAGCCTGCGGTTTGCCGGAACTGAAAAGACCACACCCCCCCAATGAGAGGAGAAGAGTGCAGGAAACCGCTCCGGTCGTGAGACGGGCAGCGTGTGGAAGAGTGTTGCTGAACTGAAATCTTTTCACGGACCGGGGCTCTGTAACGTTACGTCTGGTTTTTATATCAATAGCAGACTGTTCGGGAAAGCCAGCGTGCTTTTTCCCGATAAAGCCGGATGATGTTGAATCAGTGACATTCATGCCGTGGCTGCACGGAGTCCGGCTCCCGCTGCCAACGGGCAAAGAGGCAGAGCGCCAGCAAGGAAGGCCCAGAGCAATTCGAGGTCTGGAAGCCATGGCAGTCCGGTGCGTGCGGCGTCGATGGCCGCCGCGCCGAAGATCAGTGCGGGCGTGATCAGTGGCAGCACGAGAAGTGGCAGAAGAACGCCTCCGCGTCGCGCGCCGAGCACGATGGAGGCGGCCATGCCGCCCGTCAGCGACAGCACCAGTGTGCCAGGCAGCAAACCTGCGAGCAGCACGGGAAGGGTGGCTGAAGGAAGGCCCAGCATGATGGAAATCGGGATCGATGCCAGCAGCAGGGGAAGGCCTGTTGTCAGCCAGTGAGCAATCATTTTGGCAAGTGCCACCAGAGCGGGGGGGAGGCCCAGTAACATCAGTTGGTCGAGTGAACCATCTTCCAGTTCCGCGCCGAACAGACGGTCCAATGGAAGAAGGGCGGCCAGCAGCGCGCAGACCCAGATCACACCCGGGGCCATCCGGGCGAGAAGTTCGGGAGACGGGCCGAGAGCAAGCGGGAAGAGAGCCGCGGTCAGGACGAAGAAAAGAGCGGAACCAAGTGTGTCTGCGCCGTGACGCAGGGCCAGCCTGATATCGCGTTCGACAATTCCGGTCAGAAGGCGGAGATCCGAATTCACGGCAGGATGTCCTCATCCATAAAAAACAGCGCGTCTTCCTGAAGATTCTGGGTGTTGCTGGGGGTAAGGTCGAGCGTGATGACATCGGGAAGTGGAAGAGGAACATGTGTGGTGGCTATGACGATGCCTCCCTGCGCCCGATGTGCGGCCAGAACATTTCCAAGCAGGGCTACGGATGCATGATCAAGTCCTGTGGCCGGTTCATCCAGGAGCCATAGGGGCGCATTTCCCAGCAGCACGCGTGCAAGCGCGCCGCGTTGTTTCTGCCCGGCGGACAGCATGCGTGCGGGGAGTTCTGCAAGCTCGGTCAGGTTGAAGGCGGCCAATGCCTGAGCAGGATCTTTTCCGGCTGCGTGCAGTGAAAGATTTTCTCTCAGGCTCAGGCCCGGTTTCAGTGCGGTTTGATGGCCCTGCCATGCGACACGGGCGCCATGGCTGGTGCGATCGTTGGCAACATCTTCGCCATTCCAGAGAATTTCGCCTCCATCCGGACTGCGAAGACCGGCAAGCGTCCGAAGAAGCGTTGATTTTCCAGCGCCATTTGGCCCGGTGAGCAGCATGGCTTCGCCTGCGTCCAGTGAGAAGGAAACACTGTCAAGGACGAGTCTGTCGCCGCGCAGGACAGACAGATTCCGGATGAGAAGGTTTGGAAAGGGAGCGTTATCGCTGCCGGGAGGGGTGGGAATGGCGGAGTTCCCCTATTTGTGACCTTGGTAAGCCGCTGATTTCGGAGGGGCTCGCGAGGTCGTGGTCAGAAGGCTGCTTGAATGCGTGTCACGTCCCGGTATGTTCTGGCCTCGATCAGAGATCAACCCGGTCGTCGGGAGTTATTTCCGATCACATGGTGTTGCGTATGAAATGGGCTTCACCAGACCGGTTCGACATACCAGCGAGATGCTGTGGTCGTGAGAAGGGGTTGTTTCATGAAGTCGGTTGGGCATGACTCGTTGAAGGTTGGACGCTCGCTTGAAGTGGACGGCAAGACCTACCATTATTTTTCCATTCCCGAAGCGGAAAAAACCATCGGAGACGTCAGCCGTCTTCCGGCAAGTCTGAAAGTGCTTCTGGAAAACGTTCTGCGCTTTGAGGATGGACGTTCCTATACGCAGGCTGATGCAAAATCGATCGCCGAATGGTTGCCGAAAGCATGCAGCACCAAGGAAGTGCCGTTCAAGCCCTCCCGTATTCTGATGCAGGACTTCACTGGTGTTCCGGGCGTCGTGGATCTGGCGGCGATGCGTGATGGCATCGTGCAGTTGGGTGGCAATCCGGAGAAAGTGAATCCGCTTGTTCCTGTGAATCTGGTCATCGACCACTCGGTCATGGTCGATGTTTACGGAACCAAGGACGCACTGCAGAAGAATATCTCGATCGAGTTCGAGCGTAACGCCGAGCGTTATGCGTTCCTGCGCTGGGGGCAGGAAGCATTTGAAAACTTCTCGGTCGTTCCGCCGGACACCGGGATCTGCCATCAGGTCAATGTCGAATATATCGCTCAGGTTGCCTGGACGGCTGCTGTCGGCGGCAAGGATTATGTCTATCCCGACACGCTTTTCGGAACCGACTCCCACACGACCATGGTGAATGGTCTGGGCGTTCTGGGCTGGGGTGTTGGCGGCATTGAAGCTGAAGCCGCAATGCTGGGTCAGCCGATCGCCATGCTGATCCCAGACGTCATTGGTTTCAAACTGACCGGTAAGCTGCCGGAAGGCGCGACAGCTACTGATCTGGTTCTGACCGTGACGCAGATGCTTCGCAAAAAAGGCGTCGTCGGCAAGTTTGTTGAATTCTTCGGGTCTGCTCTCGATCATCTGCCGGTTGCTGATCGTGCGACGATCGCGAACATGGCTCCGGAATATGGCGCAACCTGTGGTTTCTTCCCTGTCGATCAGCTGACGCTCGACTTCCTGCATGAAACAGGACGTGACGCGCATCGTATCAAGCTGGTGAAAGAATATTACAAGGCTCAGGGCATGTTCCGGACAGCGGACAGTGCCGAACCGATCTTTACCGACACGCTGGAACTGGATCTGTCCACGGTTGTGCCGTCGATCTCCGGTCCGAAACGTCCGCAGGATCGTGTCACCCTGACCGATGCAACATCCGCATTCGAGAAAGAGCTGGTTTCAGGTCTTGGTGTTGCCGCGAATGATGTGAACAAGAAAGCAGCGGTCGCTGGCACCAATTATGATCTGGGTCATGGTGATGTCGTGATTGCGGCGATCACGTCCTGCACCAATACGTCCAACCCTGCGGTTCTGATTGCTGCCGGTCTTGTGGCGCGCAAGGCGCGTGCTCTGGGCCTCCACCCGAAGCCATGGGTGAAGACGTCCCTCGCACCTGGCTCTCAGGTTGTGACCGATTATCTGACCCGTGCTGGTCTGACTGAAGATCTGGATGCTCTGGGCTTCAACACGGTTGGTTATGGCTGCACGACGTGTATCGGTAACTCCGGTCCGTTGGCTGACAACATCGTTGACGCGATTGAAAACAACAAGCTGATCGCTGTTTCGGTTCTGTCCGGCAACCGTAACTTCGAGGGCCGGATTTCGCCGAACGTCCGCGCTAACTATCTCGCCAGTCCGCCGCTGGTCGTGGCTTATTCACTTCTTGGCACGATGCGGACGGATATCACGACGGCACCGCTTGGCACATCGAAGGATGGCAAGCCGGTTTATCTGAAGGATATCTGGCCATCGAACAAGGAAGTGGCCGATCTGATCGGTTCCTGTGTCACGCGTGATGAATTCATCAAGCGTTATGCCGATGTGTCCAAGGGCACGAAGGAATGGCAGGATCTGAAGGTTGCGACGGGTTCGCAGACCTATGCGTGGGATCACAAATCCACCTATGTTCAGGATCCGCCGTATTTCAAGGACATGAAGGTTGAGCCGGGCAAGGGAGGTGGCAACATCACCGGTGCACGTCTGCTGGCGCTTCTTGGCGATAACATCACGACCGATCACATTTCTCCTGCTGGCTCGATCAAGAAGGATTCCCCGGCAGGACAGTATCTGATCGCGCATGGTGTGGAGCCGAAAGACTTCAACTCCTATGGCTCGCGTCGCGGTAACGACCGGATCATGGTGCGTGGCACATTCGCCAATATCCGCATCAAGAACGAGATGGTTCCGGGCACGGAAGGTGGTCTTTCCAAGCATTATCCGGACGGCAAGGAAGGCTACATCTATGATGTGGCGATGCAGTATCAGCAGGAGGGCGTGCCCCTGGTCGTCATTGGCGGCAAGGAATACGGCATGGGATCTTCACGCGACTGGGCTGCGAAGGGCACTGTGCTCCTTGGCATCAAGGCCGTGATTGCTGAAAGCTTCGAGCGTATTCATCGCTCCAATCTGGTCGGCATGGGTGTTCTGCCCCTGCTGTTCAAGGAAGGCACGACACGTGAGACGCTGAAGCTGAAAGGGGACGAGGTTCTCGACATCAAGGGGCTGGAAACCATCACGCCGCGTATGGATGTGACTCTGGTGATCCATCGCGCCGATGGCACGAAGGAAGAGGTTCCGTTGCTCTGCCGCGTCGATACGCTGGACGAAGTTGAATATTACCGTCATGGTGGTATTCTTCAGTATGTTCTGCGTGGGATGACCAAGGCTGCCTGAGACATCATCGCTTTCGGTTGGTGACGTGAGCGATCACGTTCAGAGTGCCGGCCCGGATATATCCGGGCCGGCATTTTCCGTTGAAACCGTTTTGCGGGCTGACAATATCAGCAAGTCCTTTGATGGGCAGCCGGTGCTCAGGAATGTGTCGTTAAGTGTGGAACGGGGCGAGCTCGTTTCTATCATTGGCCCGTCCGGCTGTGGGAAATCGACTTTCCTGCGTTGTTTGAATTTTCTTGAAATTCCCGATTCGGGATCGGTCACGATCGCAGACGATATGATCCTGCGTGATGGCGGCGCATGGCGCGCGCGTGACGAGGCCTTGGCGCACAGCCTTCGGGCGCATGTCGGGATGGTGTTCCAATCCTTTAATCTGTTTCCCCATCGGACCGTTCTGGAAAACGTCATGCTGGCTCCACGTGTGGTGAAGCGGACGTCTGTTGCCGTGGCGGAAGTGGAGGCGCGTGACCTGCTGGAAAAGGTCGGGCTTGGCGCTGCCGCCACACGTTATCCCGGAACCCTGTCAGGAGGGCAGCAACAGCGTGCCGCGATTGCGCGTGCGCTGGCGATGCGGCCGGAAGTCATGCTGTATGATGAGCCGACATCGGCTCTTGATCCACGGATGTCCGAAGAAGTTCTTGGCGTCATGCGTGCACTGGACGCTGAAGGAATGACGCAGATTGTCGTGACTCATGATCTTCGTTTTGCACGAGCGGCATCGGATCGTGTCGCCTTCATGGAAGGTGGGGAAATCGTGGAGATTGATGATCCTGAAAAAATGTATGAATTTCCGCGTGATTCGCGGACCCGCCATTTTCTGAGTTCCCTGCGTCGATGAATAACTCGGGCGTCCGGCCTGTGTCGGTCTGGTTTCGATCTGTGATGCTGTCGTTGATGACAGTGTCACTGCTGTTCTCGGTTTCAGCATATGCCGAACCATTGCGATGGGCTTCAGATGGCACATCGAATGTGCCTTACACTTTTCATGATCCGTCGAATGAATCCCGTATGGAAGGATTCGAATATGACATCATGCAGGAAATTGGCCGACGTCTGGGGCGGGAAACGGAGTTCGTCCAGAATGACTGGGATGGCCTGATTCCAGGATTGCAGCGCGGTTTTTACGACATGGTGATCGACGGGATCGAGATGACCCCGGAGCACACCCAGGCTCTTGATTTCAGCAAACCTTATTATGTGACGTCGGAACGGATTGTTGTCCGACGTGACCAGGCCGGTCTCGATTCTTTCGAGCGTCTGGGAGGGCACACGGTCGGCACCCTGAAAGATACGCTGGCCGAGCGTATGCTGCGTGATCGTCCGGATGTGACAATCCGTTCCTATGACGAAGAATCAAATGCGTTTGCAGACCTGAAAGCCGGGCGTCTGGATGCGATCCTTCTGGATGGGCCAATAGCCCTCTATTACGGAGAATCTGACCCGGAGCTTCGTCTGGTTGGTCCTCCGATCGGTCATCTTTCCTATGGCATTGCCTTTCGTCAGGGCGGGAACGTCGCATTGCGCCAACGTGTTGATGCAGCGCTGGCGGAAATGACCCAGGACGGAACGTTGCATCGGATTCTGGCTCGCTGGAATCTCTGGACACCGGAGATGGCAGAGTGGAGCGGGGATCACTCTGAACCGATGATCGAACCGGTTGAGTGGACGCGTTATCTCGCGGCGACCGCTCCTTCGCGAGGATTGAAGGCGCGTGCTGAGCGATATATCGGCTTCCTGCCGCTGATTTTTCGCGGTGCGTTGATGACGCTGGCTGTATCAGCCTGTGCGATGGTGCTGGCGGTTGGTCTGGGTATGTTTCTGGCGCTGGTTCGCCGTTACGGTCCGCGCTGGAGCGCCATTCTTGCGGGCGTGTATATCGAAGTCGTGCGAGGCACGCCGCTTCTGATCCAGATCCTGTTCATTTTCTATGGTCTGCCAGCAATCGGAATACGGCTTTCCCCTTTTGTTGCCGGTGTTCTCGGGTTGGGTCTGAACTATGCGGCTTATGAAGCCGAGAATTATCGGGCAGGTCTGCAATCCGTGGCGCGTGGCCAGACAGAAGCCGCAACGGCCCTGAACATGACGCATTTTCAGGCATTGCGTTACGTTGTCGTGCCTCAGGCATTTCGTGTTGTTGTGCCTGTGATGACCAATGATTTTATTTCTCTTCTGAAAGATTCATCACTGGTCTCGATTATCACTTTGACCGAACTCAGTCAGACTTATGTGCGCCTGTCCTCGACCTATTTCGATTATTTCGGAACAGGGCTGATGGTGGGCGCTGCATATCTGCTGCTTGGGCTGCCTTTTGTCAGGCTGGCTAAAATTGCGGAAAAACGGCTGTCAGTGGGTGAACGGCGGAGTAGCGCCGATCACTGAGCGGTATCGGGGATGTGCGCTGGCGTGATTCGGGCGAGGCGCACGGCAGTGTGTCCCCGTGCGGTGCGCGGATTGGGCATGATCAGCATGCAGTTGTCATAAGGCGTACGAATTTCGTCTTCCCCATCCCATGCAAGCAGTGTTCCACGGCAGCGGATAATATCGCCGCTGGTGAAAGGTTCCGTGAAAGTTAACGACCTGCTGCGGGCCGTGATGCATTCGGTGACCTGAGCGATAACCGGGGCGGGAGAGGGATAGTCAGGCAGTGCGTAGGGGGGAGTGTCACAGATCCCTGAAGTCATCAGAAAGCGGGAAACGGAGAGACGTGTCGTTTCCACGCTGTCCTTTGTCCAATGCTGTCCAGCTTCGAGCAGACAGGCTGAAGCCTTGCTGTCTGGTGATGTGAAATGTGGAATGTCTATCAGACGTTTGCCATATTGATGCCCATGATCTGCAACGATCAGGGAGGGAATTCCGATATTTCTGCCCAGCCGCAGACCGCGTTCCGTAGAGCCACTCAGAATCAGGGGTGGGGCGGGCCAAAGCATTGAATGCAGATCCATCAGGTGATCAACCGTCTGGAAAATGGGAAAGATTTCCCTGACGCGTTCCAGTTCCAATGAATGTTTGCTCGAATTCATGATCGATGGATGCCAGAGACGATTCATGTCTTCATGAATGAAGCGGGAGGCAACGGGATTGCCGGGACAGAATTGGTAAAAGGCATCCAGATTGAGGAAAATTATGGAAAGTGCACCACGTTCTGGCCGTATTCCCATGGAAAGAAGTTCGGAGAGGACAACGGCGCCAGCCAGCTCGTTGCCATGCATCAGGGCGGTCAGGGCAACATGGGGGCCGGGTTTTGCCGCTCTGAAATGATGGAAACCACGAATGCCCGAATTTCCCTTTTCCCAGTGGGAGAGATCCGGGCGTGATATCTCGATTTTGAAAGAGGGAAGGGAAGATGAAGTGACAGAAAAAGTCTCGGACAGTCCCCTTTTCCCGGGAATGCGTGATGTTTCTTTCACGTTCCCGGACATTATGGCCACCTTGTGCTGCAGGCGCTCTTTTGTGAGACCATGGCATGATGGAAAAACTTATGGACAGGGAATGTCACCTTCTTCATCACCATCCCGATAGAGAGAGTTTGTGGAAAAGAGAGTTTCCATTCCATATTCGGAGTATTGACCCTGAATATGAAAGCCGCAATGCCAGTTATGCTGTTTTCGAGAGAGAAGCTTCTGGAAGGAAGCAGAATGTTCGCAATGACTGGTTGGCGGGAAGAATGGAATGTACCGGATAACTGTCGATTGATGGTGGTTTTGTGAGCAGCCCTATTTCTCTGGCCCATCGTTTGTGGAGGCAACTGCCCGTTGCCCCCCGTCGGCATGCCCTGGCAGCAGCAGCGACGATTCTGGCGCCGCGGCCTGACAGATTGCTGCCTCCCGTTGCGGAGGGCGCTGTGATTGGGGGCGAAATTCACCGGGGTTCCGGGCTGGGTGAAGGTGCACGGATCATGGGAAGGGCCCTTCATTCTCGAGGGATTCCTCAGGATCAGATTGAAGCGGGCCTTGTTTCCGGACGCCTGCAGGGAGCCTCATCCTGTGATCGGGGTGCATTGAAAGCGCCTTTGATCCTGCACGTGAATGCGCCGGAATTTCCGGCGGCTCTGTTCCGTTTGGGACGTCGTTTCCTGAAAAACAGGAGAATTGTTGGTTACTGGGCTTGGGAATTGCCGATTCCATCTTCTCTCTGGTCCTATGGGGCGCGTTTTGTGCATGAAGTCTGGGTGCCATCGCGTTTCACAGCACAGGCGCTGGAAGGACTTGTGCCTGGACGGATCCGGGTTGTGCCCCATGCGCTAGCACTTTCGCCTGTCATTCCGGCACATATGGATCGTCAGTCTTTCGGCCTGCCTGAGAACATTTTGATCGTGCTTGTGTCTTTCAGTCTGGCTTCAGGCATGGAACGGAAGAACCCGATTGCAGCGATCCGTGCCTTCCGTGCCGCTTTCGGGCAGCGCACAGACCGCATGCTTGTCCTGAAATTGACAAATGCGGAGCATTATCCGGATGAGATGCGCAGAATACAGGCGGAGGCTGCAGGGGCAGATAATATTCGTTTTGAGACACGCTTCCTGCCCGCAGAAGAGTCTGCTGCGCTGATGCAAGCATCTGATGTCGTTCTGTCATTGCATCGGAGTGAAGGATTTGGTCTGGTTCCGGCAGAGGCGATGCTGATGGGAAAGACTGTGATTTCGACGGACTGGTCTGCTACGGCGGAATTTCTGAATGATGAGTGTGGGCTGCCTGTTTCATACCGTCTGATTCCTGCACGTGATCCGCGGGGTGTTTATGAAGCTCCCGGTGCATTCTGGGCGGATGTCGATCTGCACAGCGCGGTGTCCGCCCTGAGGCGTGCTGAAGATCCGGATTTGCGGAAGAAGATGGGCGCGGCAGCCCGGTTGCGCGCTGGTCAGTGTTTTCATGGAGATGAGCTGTTTTCTGCCCTGACGGCTCTGAGAGAGGCTCCCTTGCCATGAGGCGTATTCTCGTTTGGCAGTGGGGGCGTCGGGGAGCCGGACCGAAATTTGCTGTCGAACTTGCCGCGGCTCTGGCCAGATTGCCAAATCATGAGGTTATTCTGTCAGTGTCGCAGAAGGCGGAAATCCTGCCTGCTCTGAAAAACACGCCTTATGCTCTCTGGCCGGTTGGAACCTATACAAACCGGCCAGAGTTTTTCCTGCGTCTCCTGACGCTGCCGTTCCTCTTTGTCCGGCTGCTGATATCCCTGCGGAAATTTCGCCCGGAGATAGCCATATGCGCCATGCCGGGTCTGATTGATCTTGTGATGGCTGCTGCCCTGAGGGTCTTGCGGATTCCTCTGGCTGTTATTGTGCATGACGCGTTCAATCATCCGGGAGATGGGCTTCCCCTTCAGATGTTTCTTCAGAAAATTCTGCTTCGGCGGGCTGATGTTCTCATCGTCCTCACACAGCATGTTGGAAAGGCCTTGGAAGAGAGCGATCCATCGTTGCGCGGGTTGCCTGTGGTGGTGCTGTCTCATCCGCCGTTCGATTATCAGGAGTCGGATGCAAGCTGTCAGGATCTTGAAAGACCTGTGCGTCTGCTGATGTTTGGCCGGCTATTGGCTTATAAGGGGCTCGATATTCTGGGGGATGCTTTGAAACGTCTGCCGTCGAATGGCAGATGGGAATGCATTATTGCCGGTGAAGGACCGGAAACAGAAGTCTTGCATCGACTGTCAGACATAACTGGCGTCACGGTTGATAATCGCTGGATTCCGGAAAATGAGGTCGGCGAGTTGATTGGCTGGTCTGATATTCTGCTGCTGCCTTATCGTGAGGCCAGTCAAAGTGGGGTTGGCGCCACAGCGCTGGCTGCGGGGCGCTGGATTGTTGCGACTTCTGTCGGAGGATTGACGGAACAGTTGGCCGGGCAGGAGCGGGTTGTTTTCAGCCAGCCGGATGCTGCGGATTTTTCTGCAGTTCTGAAGGGATTGATCGACAGGAATGTAAGGCCGGTCCCAGAGGTCGCGAGCAAGGTCGCAGGGGAATGGTCTGCAATGGCGCAACAGATGTCGGACGTGTTGCGGACACGTTTACCTCTGACGGAAGCGGATGAGATCAGCAGGCAGGCCAGAGGCTTGCGGCATTGAAACCATAATGGCCAATGGCACGGGCAAGGATGTTCGCGTCAGGATCAACTGCAGTCATCCAGAATCCATCAGGATCGGTGGCGGCATGGATCGGCGCAATATTCTGAACGATTTCCGCTGTTCTGGATGCGACGGCGTTGGCCGGATCGAGCCAGCGTATGGCTGTCGAGGGTGATAGTCGTTCCAGTTCGGGTAACAGAAACGGGTAGTGCGTGCAGCCCAGAGCGACGACATCGATCAGATTGCCGTCTTTTTGCTGGAAAAGAGGGAGAATCTCCTGAGCGATAGCCTCCAGAGAGACTTCCTGACCGCGAAACCGCCTTTCGGCCAGTGAGGCAAGGCGACGGGCTCCATGTGCGATGAGTTGGCAATCCGGGGCATAGGTCTCCCTGAGCCATGACACATAAGGGCGTTTCACGGTCGCGGGGGTTGCCAGAAGTCCGATGCAGCGTGTCTGGCTCAGCCGCGCGGCCCAGCGAATGGGCGGGACACAGCCAATGACAGGAATATTGATCGTCTGACGGAGCGCATTCAGGGCCAGAGTGCTGGCTGTATTGCAGGCGATGACGACGGCATCTGGTCGGAGACGCGCTGTTGCATCCTGAATGAGCGAAAGGATATGGGCGATCAGCTGTTCATCAGGCTGATCGCCATAGGGGAAGAAGGCTGTATCTGCGATATAGTGAATAATCACGTCAGGCAGATGTTGCCGGAGTGCAGCCACGATGCCCAGACCGCCCGTCCCGGAGTCAAAAACCAGCAGCTTGTTTCGTCTGTCATGAGACAGTGATGTGGAAGAAGCAGTGGCCATGACCCTGATAACCTGTTGTTCAGGAGTCTTTCGCGGTTTTGAAAGCGAGAGCTTCTTCCAAGCTGCCAACGCCACCATGCTTCGCGGACCATGCGCAGGGGTCTTCCAGAAAGCGACGGACTTCTGCGGCAGCACTTTCCGCAAAGTAGGGGCGTTCTGCGCAGGCTTCCAGTACATCCCACCATGTGCAGAGTGAATGCAGCCGGATGCCCATTTCGTTCAGGGTGCGGTGTGCGCCGGGAAATACGCCATAAAAGAACACGACAAAGGTGTGATCGACGATAGCGCCGGCATCGCGGAGGGCCTTTGCGAAGCCGATTTTGGACGCGCCGTCTGTTGTCAGATCTTCGACCAGAAGGGTGCGCATGTTCTCGGGCACATCACCTTCGATCTGGGCATTGCGTCCGAATCCTTTCGGTTTTTTCCGGACATAGGCCATTGGTGTCATCATGCGATCGGCAAACCAGGCAGCAAAGGGAATACCGGCTGTTTCACCACCGACGACGGCATCAATGCTTTCATATCCGACATGACGACCGATTTTCTCGACGCCCAGTTCAACGATTTTAGCGCGGGCGCGGGGGAAGAAAATGATCTTGCGGCAGTCGATATAGACAGGAGACTTCCATCCGGATGTCAGGGTGTAGGGATCTTCCGGGCGGAAATTGACAGCTTTGATTTCCAGCAGAAGCCGAGCCGTTGTGAGGGCAGCATCGCGATCCCATGCCGAGATATCGCTGGTGGAGATCGCTTCCTGTCCGATCATGATTTATTTTCCCTCTGCGCAAGATATTTCCGGGATGGAATGCCCGACCATTCAAAGCGAGGCATAGCCGGAAGACAGCGGAAAATCCATCACTGACATTGGGTCGGAAAGTTATGAAAAGGGTGGTGGTGCCAATTTCTGACGTAATGTTTCCATGTGTGATTGCGACTTGTTTTTGTGCCCCGGCTGCTCATATGCTCCACAAGTATCTCATTTTGTGTGTTCCATCGGTAACGAGAATTGACTGTCTTTTTTCGCAGTTGTCTGATAGAAGTGCTCAAGACTTGAGAATGATTATCAATTAAGGCTCTACCCAGTGATTGAAACCAGCCGCATTGCCCGCAGATGTGAAAAAGCCGTCATGACGGCTTATCAGGAACTGAAATACGTTGGTAACGACGACGTGGCAGCATTCAATGCCTGCACGACGCTTTATCGTATTCATCATCCTGAGGCGTCTCTTAACGAGGCTCGTAGACTGGTTTCCGAATGGATTGATCATCATGTGGTGAGCAGGAAAGCGGGAAGCACTCAGGGCTGTGATTGCCCGTAAGACGGCGAATACACTCATTGCTTCCCTTTTTCCGTTTTTTTGATCTGTAAAAACAAGATTCTGTAATATTTACTGCTGGGTGATCGTAGGATTTCTCCTCTTGCTTCGCATAAATCATTAAAATGACGAAGAGGTGGTTCCAGACTTTGTTTGGACCAGATGTTCTCGCCTGTCTTTGTTTGTTCCCTGATAAATTCGAGATTTTTTGGATCAGTGAGAAGACATGCTTGCAATGATGTGTGAATGCATATGATATTCATTTGCAACATTTTGTCGTAAAGTCTACATAAAAGGGCACCCAAGATGTGAGATGCCCGATGTTCAGAAAATTCCTTCATTCGATAAGTTTTTCGAGAAAGAAGCGAATTTCCAAACATGCTGTCGATGTTATGAAGGTCAAGCTACCTCCCGAAATCGAAACAATTCGCTATCGAGCTTTTCAGGGGCATGTTGAAGATCAGGTTTTGTGGGGAATGGTGCTGCTGGACAGCGTGCATGTGGCGCCAGATATAGAAGATGCGCGTCGCTGGTTCATGATTGCTGCAAATGCTGGATATGCATCCGGTTATACGATGATGGGGCGAAGCTATCAGATTGGTTATGGAGCTCTTCCTGATTTTTCCAGCGCTGCATCGTATTATGAAAAGGCCGTTCTTCTGGGAGATGACTGGGGCCGTTACAATCTGGGCATCCTCAAGATGAGAGGCCTTGGTGTTCAGAAAGATATGAAAGCGGCTTTGTCCCTTTTCTCGGAAGCGGCGAAAAACGGGCATCCTAAATCAATGAATCTTCTGGCAAGATTTATGGAAGAAGGGTGGGAGACGCCGCGTGATCCTGAAGGTGCACTGGCGTGGTACAAAGCCTCGGCAGAAGGTGGCGATTATCGCGGATGCCATAATTATGCGACGGCATTGGCTGCCGTCGGGAACATGGATGAAGCCCAGAAATGGTGGGAACGGGCTATTCCGGATGCGACTCCTGACATTCTTCAGGCAATGGAAAAATCTTTTGAAAGACTGGAGAAGAAAGTAAATGCCGAATTATATGATTCTCTCAGGGGGCGTCTGAAAGATTTGCGTGAGAGGCAGGTAATATAATCAGAGTTCCGACCATTCACGGATCAGATTATGATAAGTGGAAGTCAGGCCAAGCACTGCAGGGTGGTCATCTGGAAGTTCCTGTCGTGTTGCCATGATCGATTGATCAAAATTGTATAAAAGTGCACGTTTTGTGTCATCCCGGACCAGAGACTGTGTCCAGAAAAAGGAAGCCCATCGACTGCCGCGTGTGACTTTGCTGACGGAGTGCAGGGAGGAGGAGGGATAGATGACCATATCACCAGCAGAAAATTTTACTTTCTGCGTGCCGTAAGTATCCTGAATGATCAGTTCTCCACCATCATAACTGTCAGGATCGCTCAGAAACAGCGTTGATGACACATCGGTCCGAATACGAAAACCCGTTCCGGGAAGAGGACGAATGGCGTTGTCCACATGTGCTTCGAAGAACATGCCTTCATCATAACGATTGAAAAGCGGCGGAAAAACCCTCAGGGGCAGGACCGCGCTGTTGAAGATAGGATTTTGTCCCAGGGCACGAAGAATGATCTCTCCAAGTTCGCGGCCGGTCTGGGAATCCTGAGGAATTTGAAGATTATTCTTTGCTTTTGCTGACTGGCTTCCAGCCGTGACTTTTCCATCGGTCCATTCTGTTTCATCAAGACGATGAACAAAATACTGCACTTCCTCAGGTGACAGCAGGTTAGGGACATGGACCAGCATAAGTGTTTTCCTCAGGTTTCAGGACATTATACTTTTATAGAACATCAGGAGATAAATGCAGACTCCATTAAATGATATATCAATATGTGAATGAAATACTCCCTAGGAAAGATCGTCCTACCGACGGAGTGACGCGATCACTGAACAGATTTGAATAATTTATTCGATTGGTCAGGTTGTAACCATTGAGTGCAACACGCCAATGTTTCGCGAAATTGTGCGAGATCATGGCATCCCAACTCATTGTGTAAGGCACTTTTGCGGTGTTGCCAGCATCAAGATAAGCTGAATCATGCCATGTCAGCCCTCCTCCAATGGTCGTATTCCAGGGTGTGTCAGGTGCAATATTGTATGAAGTCCAGAATGTTGCAGTGTTTTTAGGAACGTAGCGAATACGTTTCCCAATATCTGCAGCCGTTGCAGACCATGTGGTTGATGAATCGTAATATGCGTAAGTGCCGATAAAATTCCAGTTTTTCAGAATCTGACCAGATACGCTCAGTTCAACGCCCTGATTGCGTTGCCGGTCGCTGGATGAGGATATGCTTCCCGATGCGGCATCAGTCATGATGGCATTTCCTTTTTCCAGACGGAACACTGCCGCCGTAGCGCCAAGGCGACCATGGAAAAATTGTTGTTTGACGCCCACTTCATAAAGGCTTGAAATTTCAGGTTTGAAACCTTCCGTCGATGTCTTCAGAGGCTCCGAACTGTTGGTTACGTAAAGACCAAGGGGTGTGGTTGACCGCGCCCAGTTGAAATACACCATCGTGTTTTTCGTTGGGGTATACATAAGGCTGACAGTCGGATTGAATGTATCCTGTTGCTGGGACATGCGAGTGTCTTTTGGATCTGCCCCTTCAGTAACTGCATAGTGGCTGTTCCAATGATCCCAGCGGAAACCGCCCTGAATTGAAAACCAATCCGTCAGGGATATCTTGTCTGAGAAAAAGACACCGACATCTGTGGCATCGCCCGTTTTATAAAGCTTTCGGCCTGTTCCTCCGGAAAGATTCACAAGGTCATAGGGATACTGACCGAAGCTTCCCAAAATAAGGTCTGGCTGGACCGGGGACGGATTGACAAGGCTGGTCAGGTCGGACTTCGTTCCATTCTGCCCATTATAATTGTAGGCATAATTTTTGCGACGATCGTAGATATGTTCGATATCAACGCCCGTATTTATTTCATGTTTCAGGAAACCTGTTTTGAAATGAATCAGTGCAGAGAAAACATTTTCAACAGACCAGTCATCCTGCTGATAGGGTTCTGGCCCACCAAGATGACCGCGACGATCGATCATCGCTTCTGAAGGATTTGTGAAATAGAGCGTTTGGCAGGTGCTGTTGCATCCGGGTTGCGATGCGGAGAAGTAGCGATGATACATACCGCCGCGAAGATCATCAAAGATTGTTATATGTTCATTGATTTTCGATGAAAGTCGCGCCGTCAGCATATCTACGTCAGTAGCATCCTGATCATATTGTGTGCCATACCAGTTTTTCCGGTTCAGGCCATATTCCGTAGCGGGACGTCCAATGGATGTTCCCGGTTTTGTAATGACAGGAACACCATAATCAGGGATACGGTTGTCAGTCTGGTGAAAATATTCAAGTGTAAATGTTGTGTCTTTTCCAAGACCAAATCCTATGGATGGAGCAATACCCCAGCGATGGGAATAAACGTTATTTCTGCCGACGGTATCGTTTTCATTGCCCATGCCGGTAATGCGTATGGCTGTTGCATCGCCAATCTGCTGATTCAGATCAAGTGTGCCGCGGTAATAGTTGGCTGATCCACCTGAGAACTGTGCAGAATAGGAATTGCCAAGATGAGCAACTTTTGTGGTGATATTGATGGCCCCACCGGTGGTTCCATTTCCAAAAACTTCTGATGCCGGACCTTTTATTACGGAGATATAGTCATAATCGAAACTGTCTCTTGTATAGACGCCAAAATCGCGGAGACCGTTTTCATAGATATCATTCTGCGCTTCGAAACCACGGATCAGAAACTGATCCCCGGCCATTCCGCCTTCACCCTCGCCAACGGAAGCGGTGATTCCGGGAACGTTTCTCAAAGCTTCATCAAGAGATTTTACATTTTGCTGCTGCATGAGCAGTTGCGGAATACCATTCACCGTCTGCGGCGTATGCATGATGTCCTGCGGCATGCGACCAATACCAAGATTCTGGTTCAGTACGTTCATGCCTTTGCCTGTGACGAGGATGTGCTCATCATTCTCTGGATGCGCGAGAATTCCTTGCGCTGTTGAACTCGTATTTTCTGATTTCTGTTTTGAATGTTTGATGTCGGCGGAGCTATCGCTCTCAGTCGCTGCGTTCGCAGATGACAGGCAACCAACACCCACCACGAAGGAACCAAGGGTGGCGGAGAGGTAGGGATGTTTTTTCCAGCTTCGTGATGACACTGCCGCATTCCTTGCATCAAGCATTCAGTCGGGCTGGAATGATACAAATGATAATAATTTGCAATATCTGAATCTAGGGTTTTCGGCAAAAAATGAAATAATTTGTCATGAGAGGATGGCGGGCTAGAGGTGGTGCAAGAGAGCTATATTTTTGTTTCAATTGAAATTTCACGCATGGAATAAGATGTGTGTTGAGCTGTCATGTGTGCTCTGCCAATCAATTTTCGCAGACCTGATGTGCTGAGATGTTGAGGAATGATGTATTCATTCTGCTTGGCCATTAAGCAGGAATAAAGACGGTGGGATACTGCATCACTCATGCGCAGCGTGAGGGCAGAGAGTTTAAATGCAATGTTATGTTAAATATGCAGGGTCAATGTTGTCATATTCTAGGGGCAGCACAGGGCTGTGGATCTGCATATTTTCTGAAGAAAATATCCCGCCTCTATGACGGTAGTATCTGGCGGGTATAGGTCTCAGTGACGTAGCTGAATGGCACACCATCAGCGCGCTTCAGAATTGCACGATGTCTCAGCAATTCCTCTGGGGGAGGGGGGGAGGATCTTTCTGGCTGCCAGAGGAAGGTGACTTCGGTGGTCTGACGCGAGAAATCGAGAGAGGAAACGACAAGTCCAAATGGATCATGTGTGCTGTTCAGTCGGTCTTCCATCCCGGGGGCAAGGCGTTGCGGGATATACCAGTTTTCAGCATGTGAAAGCAGAAATTGCCCACAGCGAAGAACAACATGTCGATAATTGAGAGTTTCTTCCTGCTGAATTCCCAATATTATTCTGGCGTCTTCGGCTTTTGTTTTTGCCGGGGCAAGACTGGGTTCGGCAATAATTTTTTCAGAATGACCGTGACTCTGACTCCATTGTTCGAGAACACGGGTCGCACTTGATTCCGATAGCAGCGCTGCGTTCAGCTTTTGCAGCATGAGAAATGCATCTGTTGTGGAAAAATCTTTATTTGTCATCAGAATATCGTTCACGAAGGAGGAGTTTGATGCGCTGGAGAGTCCTGTCTCGATAAAGGTGAAAAAATATATGTATATTCAAGGGAGGTTCACATGATCGCTGACCATGTGATTGTTTTATTGGCGTGTTGTATTCCATTGTCCGGAATGCAATCTGAGGGTGTCTTCAGAGTGCACTTGGGAAACGGGTTGGATCATAAGGAAGCGGATCGATGTAGGGTGCATTTCCGCTCATCTGTTCGGCCAGAAGGCGCGCGGTTGCAGGTCCTAATGTGAAGCCCTGATGACCATGGCCGAAGTGGAACCATAGGTTTTTATGTTTTGGTGCGGCCCCGATAATAGGCAGCATATCTGGTAAACAGGGACGAGCACCTTTCCAGGGGGTGTTTTCTACAGGATTGCCAAAATCGAGAAGCTGACGGGCCAGTTTCTCGCTGTTATTGATCTGGGTATAATCTGGAACTGAATCACGCCGGGCAAATTCCGCGCCTGTTGCAATGCGAAGACCTGCAAGCATGGGGGCGAGGGCAACCCCGTTTTCTGTATCAATCAACGGAGTGGCAAGGGAACCGTTCCATGAAAAATGGCGGTGATATCCACGTTTGACAAAGAGCGGAAAGCGGTAGCCAAGGGAGCGTGTCAGAGTGTCTGCCCATGGCCCGAGAGCAATGACAGCCTGTTCGGCTTCCACTGCGCCTTCTACAGTTCTGACAGACCATCCGCCTGAAGCCGTGCGGCTCAGTGTGCGTGCATCACCTTTAAGGATCGTGCCGCCTTGTTGGATGAAGCCGTTTGCATAATGTTCGACGAGCTGCCCCGGAGCGCTGCTGCTCCATGGGTTCGTCCACCATATGCCGCCAGCCATGGGAATTTTGAGCGAAGGCTCGGCAATTGCGAGTTCCCGGCTGTCGAGAGCACGATATTCTGTGCCGTAAGAGGAAGATAGATGCCGTGCGTGAGCGAGGGCGGATTCCATGCCACGCTGGGTGCGCAGGATTTGTTTCCAGCCTGATTTTGCGATCAGATTCGATCCGCCGATTTGTGTGAGCAGTCTTTCATGCTCCTGCACAGCATACTGGATCATCGCGTTATATGACGATGATATCCGGGCATAGCGGGTCGGGAAAGAATTGAACCAGTAGCGTAGCAGGGCTGGAGCCACGGAGGGCAGATCGCGAAGATGCCAGATGGCTTCGTTGGCTGTTCCGAAAGCCACACGTGCAAGAGTCCGGAAATCGTGCGGGAAGGCGTAGGGTTCTGAAGCCTCGCTCTGGATCAGGCCAACATTGCCATAAGATGTTTCTCGACCGATTTCATTGCGTTCGATCAGGGTGACATTGAAGCCACGTTCCTGTAGATGCCAGGCGGTTGCTGTGCCAACCATGCCGCCGCCGAGAACAAGTGCTGTTCTGCCCAAAACGTACACTCCTGAGTGTAAAGATCATCCACAGGCCATTGCCTTCATGTCGCGATGATTATTATCGAGACGCTCATGAAAAGATATGGGGCTGGGAGTAGGGCAGATAACAAAATTCTGCAGTTTGCTCTGATATGCCGGGGAAACTGCTGGACGTGATCAGTCCAGATCACGCTGAACGTCAGGACGACGGAGCAGTTGATCGACTTCCATGGCGTAATCGAGAGCCGTATCAGCCAGAAAATGCAGGTCAGGGGCAGAACGCAGGCGGAGCATATGCGCCAGTTGGCTGCGGAGCCATGGTGACACGCGTTTCAGGGCAGGAAGAAGTGGCTCGATATCCTTGCGTCCCAGACGCGCGACAAATGCGGTGGCATGGCGAAGATCCGGAGAAATCCGGACTTCTGTCACGGTAATGCTTTCCGCCGCCAG
>JAAYUA010000146.1 GCA_012517935.1 Acetobacter sp.
GCGCCATTCAGGTCAAAACCACCCGACCTGATGTCTCCATTCAGAATTTCCGTGAAAATAATCTTTCCATCTTCAATTTTCCCACCGGATCCTTTTCGCGTAAACCCGGCAACATAACCATCACCCTGCTTCTTCTGAACCGTTTCCAGCTCATCAACAATATAGTCGACACGCCTGAGACATTCCGCATCGCCTGTCTGTGCATACATCAATGAAAGAGCGGACAGATAATGCCCCAGCGTATGACCAGCAATGGTGTCATTTTCCCATCCACCATAGATCTCGCCTTTTGGGTCCAGACCTGCCAGACGGCGAAAATTATGCAGAAGACGATCCGGTTCCAGGCTCAACAAATAACGCCGATTGCTCTCCACCGCTGTAAGCCAGGGGGACGGCAGCAATCGCACATCCGATAAGGGAATGGCTTTCACGGTGCTGCCAGCAACGCAAGCTGTAGCCGCTTCGGCCACTTCTGGTCTGATAACATCGACAACAGGCAGCATGCCAATCGCGGTTGCAGAAAACATGTCACGACGTTTCAGCGATATCATAGCACACCAGAATTAAAAGCCATAAACATATCCATAGCATTATCGATCTGAGTGCCGACCTGCATTCACAGATCGGCACTCCTCCAGAAAATGTCAGTTTCGATGCTCTCCGTCATTCCGTCTCGGGATGCGGGCCTTTTCCACCATTTTTGATGAAAGTATCGACCGCATCGTCCAATGATGAAAGAGGCACTGAGCCAGTGGACAGCACAGTGTCATGGAATGCCCGGATATTGAACTTGTCACCCAACGCCTTCTCAGCCTTATGCCGCAAACGCCAGATATCAGCTTCACCAATATAATATGAAAGTGCCTGTCCTGGCCATGCAATATAACGATCAACTTCCGTTTCTATTTCATGATCAGGCAAAGCCGAATTATCATGCAGATATTTTCTAGCTTCTTCCCGCGTCCAGCCCATCGTGTGGATTCCGGTATCCACAACCAGACGCGCCGCACGCCAGATCTGATAACTCAACATTCCGAAACGATCATATTCCGTATGATAAAGTCCCATCTCGTCGCCCAGACGCTCACAGTAAAGCGCCCAGCCTTCTCCATAAGCCGAGATATAGCCTTTCCTGAAATCAGCCAGCTCCTTGTCTTCTTCAACCAAAGACATTTGCTGCGCATGTCCGGGCGCGGATTCATGCAGCGTCAAGGCCGGCAAAGCATAGAGAGGGCGGGAAGGCAGCTTGTAGGTGTTGACCAGATAGATACCGGGGCCACCACGACCTGATGTATAAAAAGGCGCCTCACTCTCCGGCACAGGATGGATAGTGAAGCGGGATCGTGGCAGGAAACCGAAATAACGTCCTGCAACACCGTCATATTCCTTGGCGATCCATGCTGCATAATGCAGAAGATCATCCGGCGTCTTCGCATAAAACTGTTGATCCGTGCGAAGGAAATTCAGAAATTCAGGGAAAGTGCCCTTGAATCCACTTGCCTTCATGCTCTGCATCATTTCCTTGTGCAGTGAGGCAACTTCCTTCAATCCGAGCTTATGGATCTCTTCAGGAGACATACGTGTCGTCGTGAACTCGTAAATCTGGGTCTGATAATAATCCTTACCGTCTTTCATCTGGTCAGCACCGAGCTCTTTACGAGCATTCGGAATATAGTCGTTATCAAAAAAATCGAGCGCTTTCTTATAAGCCGGAACCACCTTATCCTGAATAATCGCAGCAGCTTCCGTTTTCAGTTTTTTCTGTTCTGCCACAGGAATATTATCTGGCATGTTCTTGAACGGACCCCAGAAAGGCGTCGCCTGAACATCTGATGCCTCGGTCACTGCTTTAAGGCCCTGATCGCGACCCTCAAGAACAATCTGCGGCGGCGTGAAGCCGCGTGCCAGACCCGACTTCATATTGTCGATCTGTTCATCAAAATAACGCGGCATGTCATTAAGACGGCTTAGATAACTGCGATACTCTTTCAAGGATGAAAAAGGCTGTCCCGCGCTGTCATTCAGTTCGGACCAGAAGGATGTGTCCGCATTGACCGGCTGTTCATATGACCGGAATTTATCTCGATTTGCAGCGACTTCAGCCTGATATGCCAGCACGTCATAATCAAGACGCTCTTTCAGTGTCAGACGATTACGATCAATTTTCTGCAAATCACTCTGAACCTGCAGCCAATGAGCGGTCTGTTTCTGTTGCGTCGCCGGATCAACATGCGGCAAATGATCCTCGTTCGGGGCTTCATCCTGCGATTGCTGATACCAGGGCGCCATCGACTTGATAACTTCATGCAGGGCCGGGCCCGCATCCTGTGCGGAAGTCGCCGCAACGGCACCTGTATTCAGTACCAGAGCCGCCACAGTTGACAGCAGAATATGATGAAAACGCAACCGCACCGCAATGTCTCCTTGCCTTACAACGCAATGGTGACGGCCAGACATCAAGACTGGCGGCCCCACCGACCCGACAACCCCTTGCCGTCATCAGTCTTAATAGTTTACCGTATACGTAACATAAGCATCATAAACATGAAAAGCTCCAATCCTTCGCACCAACAGATGTTCCCCTGGCACTCTTCCCATATGCAACGAATGAAGAAACAATCATGACGCCCTCCAGCAAGATGCCTGACTTCCGGAAAGGGCTGACGGCCTTCGATCTGACCATGATTGGCTTTGGATCCATTTTTGGCTCCGGATGGCTGTTCGCTGCTGCGCGCGTTGCTGATCTTTCCGGTCCTGCCAGTATTATTTCGTGGATCATCGGCGGCATCGCCGTCGTTCTCATCGGTCTTGTCTATTGTGAACTGGGTGCGGCCCTGCCCTTTGCCGGCAGTGTCGTCCGATATCCTGAACAGGCACACGGGCCTCTGGCCGCCTTTCTGACCGGCAGTGTCACGACCATTGCCTTCTCAAGTCTGATCGCGATCGAAATCGTGGCCGCACGACAATATGCCGATGCATGGTTCGGAGGATTGACCCGCAACAGCGCCGGGGATCCAACGCTCAAGGGGTGGCTGCTACAGTTTGCAGTCCTGACTGTAATCTATCTCCTGAACCGCAAAGGCATTCGCAGTTTCGCGCTGGTCAACAATATCGTGACCTTTTTCAAGTTCATGGTGCCTGCACTCGTGATTATTCTGCTGTTGCAGCATACACACGGCGCAAATTTCACAGCACAACACTTCGCGCCTTATGGTCTTCAAGGCATTGAGACTGCCATTTCGGCGGGCGGCGTTATCTTCGCCTATCTCGGCCTGACCCCCATTCTGTCTGTCGCAGGAGAAGTGCAGAATCCCCAGCGGGCCATTCCCGTCGCTCTGATGGCCTCTGTCCTGATGTCCATGATCGTCTATGCCCTGCTTCAGACCGCCTTCATCGGCGCACTTCCTGCTGACATTATCGCCCATGGCTGGAGTGGCCTTTCTCAAAGACTGCCCCTCCCCTTCCACGATATTGCCATCCTGCTAGGCCTTGGCACACTGGCGGCCCTTGTCGTGACAGATGCCGTTTTGTCCCCCACCGGGACCGGGAATATCTACATGTCGGCGACACCACGCGTCATATATGCCTGGTCGCGCAGCGGCACCTTTTTCAAATGCTTCACAGACCTCAACGAGCGGACTGGTGTCCCTGAAAAAGCACTGACCTGCACCTTTGGGCTGGCATTGTTCTGGACTCTCCCTTTTCCCTCATGGCAGGCCCTGATTGGCGTCGTCTCCTCCGCACTCATGCTCAGCTATGCCTTCGCTCCTGTTTCCGCAGCAGCCCTCAGACGTCGCCAACCAGAACTTCCACGGCCTTTCCGGCTGAAGTTTTTCGGCTTTCTCGCACCTTCAGCCTTCATCATCGCCACACTGATCGTCATCTGGACAGGCTGGACCACACTTCGCTGGATGTTACCTGTCCTCCTGGCCATGACGGGCGCGTTTCTGGCTCACCGCGGCATGACCCAGACAAAAGCCACATGGCAGCACGAATTTCGCACCGGCTTATGGATGCCGATCTATTTCATTGGCCTACTGGCAATTTCCTATGCCGGCCCTTTCGATGGCTCTGGCGTGCTCTCCGGCATCACAACCGATGTTCTTGCATCCGTCTTTGCCCTGCTGATTCATTATTACGCTGCGCATCATGGCCTTCGAACAAGCAGAGATCACACCCATTCATCATAAATGACGTAAGATCAGGATACACATGAGACTGAGAAAACGGTTGTTGAGCAGCACACCTCTTGCGTTGCTCATCGGATTTTTTGGAATTGCGCATGCCGCTCCATCCCCTCAGGATTATCAGAATGCCCTCGCCCTGCGGCATGACTGGAGTCATCTGACACGAAATGTCCCTTTCCCTGCGACATGGAGTGAGGACGGCAAATCGCTTTATTACAAAAAGAGCGTCGAAAACGGCTTTGCGTGGATCGCGCTGAATGTCTCTGATGGGCATAAGGCTCCCGCCTTTGATCCCGATAAAATCGCCCCGGCTCTCAGCAAGGCGCTTTCCAAATCAATCAGTGCCACAGATCTGCCCATCGATGCGTTCTCTGTATCACCTGATGGGAAAAACATTTATTTCACCGTTGAATATGACCCTTGGTCCTGCGCCACAGATGGTCATCTTTGCGCTCCGGTCAAAGACAAAAACCGTCCGCGCAGCTTCGGTGCCGTCCGTGATCTTCGTGTCCCTGCCGATAATACGCCACATCTTTCTCCAGACGGTCGTTGGATGGCTTCAGTGCAGGATAACAACCTCATCCTCAGCAAGCCCGATGGTTCGGGAACACGCGTCCTGAGCAGTGATGGCAGCACCGGCGACTTCTATGATCCGGAAAGTATTTCCTGGTCTCCCGATTCCAAACATCTGTTCATTCTCCGTGTGAAACCCGGCTATGCCCGCTTCGTCACACGCGTCGAAGCGGCTCCAAAAGATCAACTGCAGCCACGTGTTCGCACGCAGCTTTACAGTAAGCCGGGCGACAGAATTGATTCGGAACAACCGGTTCTCTTCAACGTCAATTCAGGTCAGGAAACCGAGCTCAAAACAAATAGCCTCAATAATGTTTACCCTTTATCCTCTCCTACATGGGCAGCAGACGGACAGGCACTTTTATTGCCCTTCATACAGCGTGGCTATCAAAAAGCCGGAATACTGACTGTTGATCCACAGACTGGCCATATTCAACCAGCCATCGAAGAAAATACGAATACCTTCATTGATGGAGATCGTATTTTCCAACACCCTCTTGAGAAAAATGCTGATGAAATCATATGGGCATCCGAGCGGGATGGCTGGCGTCATCTTTATCGGTTCGACCGCAAAACAGGACGCATCAAAAACCAGATTACAACAGGCCCCTGGGTCGTTCGTGATGTTCTGAGGGTCGATGAAAACAAGAAACAGGTCATTTTTGGTGCCAGCGGGATGTCTCGTGATGAGGATCCATATTACGTCCATTATTTCCGTATCAATTTTGATGGATCAGGTCTGACTCCCCTCACGCCAGAAAAGGCTAACCATCACGCAACACTTTCTTCGGATGGATCGCTGTTATCTGACACATATTCACGCACAGATCTGCCTTCCGTCAGCGTCATTCGCGACACATCAGACGGGCATATCCACAACATCGTTGAAAAAGGAGAAGACCATCTTCTGCGTCAGGCCGGTTTCCGTCCTCCGGAAATTTTTCACACTCCGGGTCGCGATCATAAAAGTGAGATCTGGGGAATAATCGTACGACCACAGAATTACGATCCAAAGAAAAAATATCCTGTCATAGAAAATATCTATGCCGGCCCGCATGACAGTTTTGTCCCGAAAGATTACTGGCCTTTCGGATATCATTCAGGAGGCGACAAGGTCGTCGGCATGCAGGAACTGGCTGATCTGGGATTCATTGTCGTCCAGATCGACGGAATGGGCACGGCCAACAGATCACGTGCTTTCCATGATGTCGCATGGAAAAATCTGGAAGATTCAGGCTTTCCGGATCGTATCATCTGGCACAAGGCCATGGCAGCCCGCGATCCTTCCTATGACATCTCACGTGTTGGCATTTATGGCGGTTCAGCAGGTGGACAGAGCACACTCAATGCCCTGCTGTTTCATCCTGAATTTTATAAAGCAGGCGTTGCTTTCGCCGGATGTTATGACAACAGGATGGACAAGATCAGCTGGAACGAACAATGGCTCGGCTGGCCGGTAGACGACAGCTACACACGCGCTTCAGGTGTCGTAAATGCTCATCTCCTGCAAGGTCATCTTCTGATGATTGTTGGTGAACAGGATGAAAACGTAGATCCGGCTTCCACCATGCAAGTCGCCAATGCCCTGATCAAGGCCGGGAAAGACTTCGAACTTCTGGTCGTTCCGGGTGAAGGACACCCTGCTGGACGGTCAGAAGGTCCAATTGCCTATGCCCAACGAAAGGAATTTGGTTTCTTTGTCAGAACCCTTCTCAATGCTCCTGAACCGAACTGGAACACTCTGGCGCTGCCATTAACAGAAACACCCTGACAACAGTAACATTCCATCAGGCAACATGACATGGAGGTGAGAAAAAA